>JAZRAE010000101.1:0-28818 GCA_045634385.1 Eubacteriales bacterium
CCTAAAGACGATTGGACAGACGAGGAGCGTTGGGCGTTTGGTGAAAAGTATGCAAACAACATTTCCGAAGCGTATTCCTTTGCTCAAGAGATAAACGACAAACACGCCGTTGCAAAAAAGCAGAAGCAAGCCGAGAAATTAGCCGCTTGGACGGACAAAAACTTTGCCACAAGGACGTTAGGCTCGCTTGCTTCGTTAGGAATTAATGCGACTGCAAGCGGTGTTGGGTATGTAGATGCTTTAGTTCAAAAAGCTGCAAGAGGCTACGTGTCTGAACACGAAATATTGCTTCCTCACGAAGCGGCGAACACGATGCAAGGTACAGTATCCGAAAACTTAAGTGAGAAAAGCAAAGCGCTTGGATATATTTATAACATTGGAATGAGTGTAGGACAGTCTGCATTAGCAGCCGCGACCGGAGGAAGCGCAGGCGCACTTGTACAGTTCTTCGGAATGTCCGCATCAAACGGCTATACCGATGCTAAGGCGCGTGGAGCAGACGATAACCAAGCGTTAGCCTTTGGAGCATTGTCCGGTCTTGCGGAAGCGATCCCCGAGATGATAACTGTAGACAAATTCCTTGGTTTAGCATCTGCGGCTCAGGTGGATAACGTATTTAAGAGCATCCTTAAGCAAGCAGGAGCAGAGGCGTTGGAAGAAGCAACAACGTCCGTATTGACCGAGGTTGCAGACCGTTGGGTTATGGGCGGTAAGAGCCAGTATGCCTTGACCGTTCAGGAGCTTATGGCAAGCGGTATGACCGAGGCAGAGGCAAAGAATAAGGCTTTCACACAGACGTTGCTTAGCATTGCAGGAGATGCCGTTACCGGTGCCATAAGCGGTACAGCAAGCGGTGGTATAGCGGTAGGTATCAACAAGCTTAACAACAAGTATTTGCAGAGAGAGGCAAACGCCAAGGCAAAAGAGGCATTGACTCCTGAGGCAAGCAACCTTATATCCGAGGGTAAAAAGTACGACTCGACCTCAAAGCAAGCCGCACGACTTGAGCAAAAGATGGCAGAGGGCAAGGAGCTTTCGGGATATGAGTTGAGAATGCTTGCACATAAGGTGAGCGAGGCTACGAACAATGCCAACGTTGATACCGTACGTCAGGCTATCATCGAGAAGATGAAGGCAGAGGGCGTATCGGAAAAGGATGCTAAGAGGCTTGGAGAGATTGCACTCAACAAGGCGCTCGGTAACGAGGTTTCTAAGATCCAAGACGTTATGCTTAAGCGAAACGAAAGCGCCTTCAAAGTTTATAACGAAATCAACTCTCAGTTGAACGAAAATGTATTGCAATCTACCAAAGAAAATGGTATAATTGAATTAAACAAAACAAACGGAGTAAATGAATATGAAAACGAAAACGGAGTACATTTACGCAACGGCGGCGAACGGCTTGGAGGTACGAATTCCGAAGGACAAGTATCCCGAGTGGAAAGCCGCTCAGGACAAGCTGAAATCCGGAGAAAAACAGCTCGAATCGCAGACAGCGAGGCAGCTCGCCTCTTTGATGAAGGGCGAGAAGTAAAAGCATCTGATCTTGGAGTTCCGGGTGGATCGGCAAAGCAAACTGTAAGAGTTGTTGACAAATCCAAGGAAACAACCTCAATGAAGAAGGCGAGAAAAGAAGCCGAAGCAAGAGGCTTGAAGGTCAATTTCTTTATTGGTGACAACCTTCGTATTGTTGACGAGTCTGGCAAACAAATTTCTGCAAGAGCATACATAAAAGGCAACGAAGTGTATGTAAGAGCAGACCATTCTCTTTACACAGCAGAACAGCTTATGCGCCACGAGCTTGGACACGATATGATTGCCAAGGGCGAGGTTGATATAAAGGCTGTAAGAGATAAGCTGTCAAAAAAGGTTGGCAAAGAAAACATTGATAAAGTTGCTGAGCTTTACAATGATGCCTATGCCGGCACCGGAATGACCGCAGAAGAAATTTGGGAAGAGTGCATTTGCGATAGTCTTGGAGAGATGAACATCTTTGCAGACGAAAAAATATCCGGCAAATTGCTCAAAAAAGCACTTCCTAAAATCAGCAAGGCTACAAAGCAGAGCAAAACACCTACTCAGACAAGAGGATCACCTGATGGTAAGACGAGTAGAGATACCTACTGGTATCCTGATCTTTCTCAACAGGAATGGAATTTGCTTAATCGTAAGCTTGACCAAGAGTTACAGTCAACGGATAATTACATTGACAAAAACACAAAATGGCTTTACGCCGATAGCAGAGGAACACAAGTATTTGCCATATATGGCATAGGAAACGGTACGGAGGCTACTGTTTTGTATGCCGTTGGTGGTAACAAGGCAAAAACATTGAATGATAGGAGAATTGAGTATGAATCAAATATCAACCGAACAGAACGAAATCCTTATAAGAAAAGTCTTAAACGCCTTGGCGTGCAACAACATCAATATGGCAACAGCGTTGATAGAAACGGACAAAATGTCTCCGGAACAAATAAAAGAACTGGACAAGTTCCTTCGGACTCACAATGGGGAGATAACAGAGGAACAGTTCTTAGCGATAGCAAACAAAGCAATAAAGTAAAATCTTCCGGAAAAGCTGCCAGCAAGTTTTCCTCTCCCGAGGAAGCAAAAGCATCAGGCAAGGTCAGCGATGCTAAGTTTAGTATCGAGTTTGCAGATGACATTGCGAATAAGCAGCGGAAATTCGTAGCAGATGGTCTTTCAAGGATATCTTCGGAGGAACTTGAGAAGGCTATCGCAGATACGGCTCATATGGTCGAGGAGATGAAGCCATATGCCAATATCCTTCCGCAAGACAAGGTTGGCAAAACGCTTGTTAAGAACGGCTCTTACGATGTGTCCGTAGAGAATACTACGGTATGCATAAGAACACTGGCGTATAATTCCTTTGTGGATATGGTCTCCGAGAAGGTTGGCAGACCGTTAACACAGATGGAATCCTTCCTTGTTTCTCAGAAACTTTACGAAATAGCAAAAGAGCCTCAGTGTTTGTATTGCTACGTGTCACTCGATAGAAAAGCCTTCAACGAGATGGTTATACGTTATACCGAGCAGAGAGATGCGGCTATTAAGGCATATGAGGAAGCAGGCAAGCCTAAGATACCTTCTAAGTTTGATGCTGAATGGTCTCTCTTTAAGAAGTTTCTTGACGGACGAAAGCCTACCACGAATATGTGGGACAGATATGTTGGATGGCTTAACTCCTACAACAAGGGCGAGAAGCTCGTTAGCCTTTCGGATATATCAACCGAGGCTAAGAGGCTTGAACTTGTGGAAAATGGCGGTGAGATCGCATCTCAGGTAAAGGATATGCTCAAGTATGCTCAGAGTGCTTCATGGGCAAAGAAGCAAATGCAGTATGTTGCATATTATGATGAGATACTTAAGTTGAAGCCTGCGGTAATACGAAATTTAAACAATCACTACGGAATGAGATGGTACTCATTCTCTGACTATAGCGGTGCATTTATCGTTGAAAATATGCAGCAGATAACCGATGCTGCTATTAGAGGTCTTAAGGGACTCTCTTATACGAAGGACACCGACTTTGCGGAGATTTTTGCTCCTACCGGTATGAACATAAACATTTCTGTTTATGCGAAGAAGACCAAAAATGGCTACGAGATCGATGCAAAGCAAAGTGCAAATATTGAAGAAGCCATCAAGCTTCGTGAACAGTATCCCAACGTTGGTATCGTTGCTGTTGCTACCGACAAGGCAGGCGTTGAATGGGCGCTTTCACAGGAGTGGAGCGACGTGGTTATACCCTTCCACACCGTAAGAACAGGTGCAGATGTTGCTGAATTCTACAATTGGGAGATATTCAATTCGGAGCAGAATGACTCAGCAACCGACCAAAACCTTTGGGATACCTATGTCAACGAAGTCGGTAAAAAGAGAGCCTCAAAGATGGTGTATCCAAGTGAACATCAGAACAATAGAGAAACCTATCTTTCTATTTGTGAAAAGCGAGGATTGACACCGAGATTCAAGAGCTTCCTTGATAATCCTAACTATATGAAGCTTGTCAATGAAACGAGACAGAGCGAAAGCCAAACTTCACCTCTCAAGGCAGTTTATAATCTTGAGGCAGCCGAGCGTTCCTTCGATAAATTCGTTGAGAAGGGCGGTTATTACGAAGGTTGGTATAACGATGGTATTGATGTTGACGGAGAGGCTGAAATTGTTGCTGAAGACGTTAAGGTAGGAAAAAAGGCAAACGAGGTCGGCTACGGCAGACAGGATATTAACTTTGATAATATCGCCAAGAGCAGAAAGACCAATAGACAGCACGGCAAAGCCTCAAGAGAATTAGACACCGCCTACCTTGATGCCGTAAATCGAGGCGATATGGAAACGGCACAGAAAATGGTCGATGAGGCGGCTAAGGAGTCAGGGTATGATTCGCCAAAGCTGTATCACGGAACTAACCGAGGCGGATTTACTGTTTTTGACGATACCAAGAATGATTTGGCACAAAAAGGCTTTTTCTTTACCTCTTCGCCCGATGTTGCAAAAAGCTATTTCAAGAGTTCTGGTGGAACGCTATATGCAGGATATATTAGAATGGAGCATCCACTCATTGTGGAAGGTCACAGAAGAGAGTGGAATAACTTGAGATTTGACATTGGCGATGCAGCAAAGAATTACAAAGCAGTACAAAGAGCAGATGGATGGTGGGAAATACACACTGTTGAGGGAAGAGTAAATATTGAAAACACAACACGTTGGGCAACAGAAGAGGATGCTATAGATGCTTACAAGGCTGCTCCGTATGTTCATCCCACTAAAACTGTGCTTAATACAACGCGAGATATTGTTCGCTATGCTTATAACAACGGAGATTATGATGGAGTTATTATCAAGGATACTATCGATATGGGTGATATTCGTGCTAAACGTAAAATATCAACATTATATATTCCATTTAACTCTAACCAAATCAAATCCGCCGATCCTGTAACCTACGATGACAACGGCAACGTTATCCCTCTTTCCGAGAGATTCAACGCCGAGAATAAAGATATCCGCTATTCAAGAGAAACGCTTAAAAAAGCACGAAGCACCGTCACCTCCGGACAGCACGCGCAGACAAAGGCTAACCTTAGTCACGCCAAGGTATATTCTAAGGTAAGTACAATGGAGTTTGTGTCTAAGATAGCACCCGGCATTAGAAACCGTTCGTTCGAGGCTCTCAGCAACGAGCTTTGGGAAGGCTTAAACACCTATACAACGATAGATGATAAGCGTGCGTTTGCCTTCGATATGTCGGAAATGTTTATTGATAGAATGATCGTTGACACACTTGCACCTAATCCGGAATGGAGTGATGCTACCGAGAAGATTTCTTATTTGAAAACGGCAATAAACTCTATCAATTTTACCGCAGAAGAAAGAACGGAAATCCGTCATATTCTTGATATAGACGGTTTGAGAAGGACGTTGGGTAGATGGGGATACAAGAATACAAAGAACAAGCGTCCCTACGATCTTGACGTATTCATTACGGATATATCAAGAGAAATGCCCGGAATGGAATACCTTAACGAAATGCACCCGGTAGATGCGTTAATGGAGATTGACTCTCTTTACGAAGAACTTTCTGCAACGCTTAAGGAAAAATACGAAAGCGCGTATAAAGATTTCTCGGATGCGGAGCTTGACGAAATCAAGCGTAGTATTGAAGCTGACATAATGAAGGCTTACGATGAATTGGGCGAACAGAGTGCAATCTCCAAGTACCTTAAAGGTAAGCTTGAATACTATCAGGATCGTATTGATTTTTGGAAGGCAGAAAACGCTAAGACAAACGCTATAGCTCGTTGGAACGGAATACTTTCAACAAAAGCGCAACACATAAGAGATTTGAAGAAGGGTGCGTTCTATAATGCCACTCAGTATCATCAAGATGTGTTCAAGGAGTCTATAGAAGAGCTTGCTAAAATCCAATGGAGAGGTAACATTACCCCGAAAAGAATACGCGAAGTGTTTGCAAAACTTAAGCCGTGGTACAACAAAGGCAATCCGATGCTTTATAATGAAAAAAGCGAAGATAATCTCTATTCCGAAACCATTGCAACGTACATAGAAAAGATTGCAGACACGACAAAGGACAAATTTGAGGTAGAGACCTACGCTATGGTTTACGAGGTTATGAATCATCTCTATACGATGATGCGTAACTACAACAAGGTATTCCGAGCAGGAAGGTGGGAGGATGCTCCTACGCTTGTTGATGCTTATCTCAAGATTATGGAAGAAACCAAGCGTCAGAGAGGTGCTTTAGGAAGGCTTAGAGACGGTTACGTAAACGAATTCATGGAGCCGATGGCGATAGCGAGACGAGCCGATGGTTACGATCCTAACGGCTTCTTCACGCAGACAATGGAGGATTTAAGGCGCGCAAGCATTAATGCTTCTGTAGGTGAGATGAATTTGCGTAAGGAATATGATGCGTTTATAGATGCAAATAAAAAGTATCTTTCCAACGCTGCAAAGGAAATCATTGAATACAGAGGCAAAGAAATACCCAAGCTTTATATGGTTGGCTTATATATGACCATGAAGCGTAAGCACGCTCGTGCAGGAATAGCGCTTAATGGTTTTGAGTTTGCTATGAAGAACAAGTGGTGGGATAGCGAAGACACTGTAAAGGTGCCGGGATTATTCTCCGAAAGCGATATAGCAGGACTTTCCAAAAAACAGCTCGAGGATCAAATAGATAAAACCATACTTGAGCAAATGGCGGTAATAGAAAAATCCTTCACAGAGATAGACAAGGAATATATCCGTATTCTTGAAAAGCTCTTTAACGAGGATTTGAAAGCGTTGAAGGTTGAGAGAGATATGGAGCGTCAAGGATACACGAACGCAACACTTGACTATTACTATCCAATTATGCGTGGCGCGATGGCTGAAAACGTTGATACGGCTAAGATAAGCGACCAAAACCGCGCAACGAATGCCTCGTTTAATAAGAATACTGTTACCGGAGCTAAACAACGCCTTGTAATAATAAGCGCTGATGCAATGGTAAACCGTCACATCACAGATATGTGCAAGTATTACTATATGTCTCAGGCTATAGAAAACTACAACGTTCTTTATAACTGCGATATTTCCGGCAATGCAAATAACCCTGTAAATATATCCGGTTTTGTGAAGGAAAATAAGATTTGGGATAAAGACTACGAATACTTCAAAAAGCTTGTAGCGGATATGCAAGGAATTCGTGATCCTCAGACTACATTTGAAAAAGCTATAGAAGGAATGCGTGGTGGATATGCTAAATTCGCTTTGGGCGCTAACTTGAAGGTGCTGTTTACACAGTTCTCTTCTATGATTGCAGCCGGTGACGTAATAAGTTACGGAAGTATACTTTCGGCTAAAAAGTTTAACATATCAAGCGCTGATGTAGACAAGTATTGTCCGTTAGCAGCCGTAAGAAGCTACGACAAGACGGTGCTTAGAGCTATGACCTTAACCGATAAGTTTGGTAAGGTGTCTGAGGCTTTAACGTTGGGTATTTCAAAGGTAGACCGATACGTTGTTAAACGTTTGTTTGCCGCTTGTCAAATCGAGGCACAAAAGAATGGACTTGGCGAGCTTGGTACCGAAGAAAACAAGATTGCCGCAGGAAAGCTTTTGGAAAAGGTTATCATCGAGACTCAGCAGAACAGTTTTGCAACGGAGCGTTCATCCGCTATGCGTTCAAAGAACGAGTTTCTGAAAGCAATTACAATGTTTACCGCAGATGGTATGAAGATTGTAAGCCGTATGTATGATGCATTTGGAGAACTAAAGGCGGCAAAGAAATCCGGTGATAAGGTAAGAATTAAGTCTGCGCGTAAGAAACTCGCGAAGACAATTGCAACGGCAGTAAATATAGCAATATATATGACCGCTATAGCGACTCTCTTCAATTGGCTTTATGATAGAGACGATGAAGAGGACGAAAACAAGCTGTTGTCCTTGACGATGGATACCGTTGGTAACTTCATTGGCGCGCTTCCTCTTATAAGCGATTTTTATGATTATATGGTCGACGGATTTGAGGTAGAGGGCGTAGCGTTTGACACAATTAACAATTTGTTTAGCGGCATCAACAACATACGCAAAGATGTGGTTTCCGTTATTAGTGGTGACGGAGAGCGATCCAAACAGGATATAAACCGAGACCTCAGAACGATGCTTTATGGTGTTGGTCAGGTTACCGGACTTCCCTTCCGTAACATCTATAATTTGTCCAGAGGCATAATTGGTAAGTTCTCTTCTGTTGGAGGCTACAAGTTAGATTCTAAATTCTACGAGACGAGCCTTGCGACTGATTTGGATAAGGCTATTGAAAGCGGAGATAATGCAAAAACGGCTTACATAATGGCATTGATTTATGACGACAAGCTGGATGAAACCGTTTCAAAAGACCAGATTGAAGAGATCACAAGACTTACTAAGGAAGGCTACAACGTGTTGCCGCGTGACATTCCTGATGAGATAACTCGCAACGGCAAAAAATACAAGTTGACAGCAGAGCAAAAGGATACCTATATGGAGACATATTCTCAGGTTGTAGATGCTATAGACAAGCTCATTTCAAGCAGTTTCTATAGCAGAATGTCAACGAAAGAAAAGGCTGATTTGATTTCTTATTATCACGATCAGTATCGCGAAATGGCGGTCAATAAAGCTTTGGATTTTGAGGATAAAAAGAAAACCATCTACGCTATCGTTGGTTTTGATAAATTTGTAGAGTATGCTTATTCTATAAAAGGCATCGAGTCCGATAAGGACAAGAACGGCAATACCATAAGCGGAAGCAAGAAGAAAAAGGTTATCGAGAAGATAGAGGATCTTAGCATTTCGGACGAAAACAAGCTGTTGCTTGTTGCGTATAGCGGTTACACGATAGAAAGCGAAAAGGAGCGTCAGAAGCTGCTTAAGTACATCAACGGACTTAAGCTTGGTACAAGCACAAAAAAGAAACTCGCGGATATACTCGATTTTGAGTACAAAAACGGTACTATAGTCAAGGAATAAAAAAATAAATGGTGACCAAATCGACCAAATAATATGCTATAATGCTATTAGGAGGTATTTAAGTATGCCAATTATTATTAAACGTAGTGACCGTAAGGACTTTACGAAGATTGAGTGTCCTGATTGTGGAGAGCGACTCAAGGGAGTAGGACTCCTTAAGGACAGCAAAATAGATGGATTAACATTCCAGTGCAAAAAATGCACGTCATCTTGGACAGTAAAAACTGAATAATATTACGTGCCATATATCCGTAGAGATGAGAGCCATTTGTTACCCATAAGGGTGATGAATGGCTCTTTCTTTTTTATAAAACCAATACTGAAAAAAGGAGGAAACGCCAGAATGAAGAATGGTACTAACCGATTCGCAACAAACAAGGGCGGGATGATCAAGGCTCCCAAGAGCGTACCAGATCAGCCTAAAGCAACCGTGGTGAAGGGCAGCGACCTTCGTAACGGTAAGGGTAAGAAGTAAGAAAAACGCCGCACAAAGCGAGCAGAAAAAGGAGTAAAACAAGATGGACGAAAATCTTGAACTTGAGCAGGAAATAGACGAAGCGTTCGCAGATATTGAGGAGACCGACGAGGAAGATACGGATCTTGAGGAAGAGACCGTAGAAGAGGAAGAAACCGAAGAGAGCGCAGAGCCTGATGAGGAGCTTGAGTATGACGAAGACGGTAACGTTATCGTAGCAGAAGACAACGAAACAGTTACCGAAGATAACAACGAGGTTGAGCCTGAGAGCGAGCCGGTTGTTGAAGAAAACAAGGATGTCACCGAGTACGACAACCTTAAAAAGCGTTACGATGATCGTGAATCGCTTATAAAGGACGTACTGAAGATCGTTGGCATAGAAGAAGCCGACATTGACCAAGGTCTTGCTAAATTGGCGGCAGAGACAGAGGGTGTAAGCGTGGAGGAATACCTCAAGAAACGCGCGGAAAACCTTAAAGCCGAAGAAGCACAGAAATACTATAACAAGATGCTTCTTGACCGAATGGTTGCCAAGGATATGAGTGAGCTTCACTCTGCGTTCCCGGAGACCAAGGATATCTTAAAGTTTGAAGACATCCCCAACGCACGAAGATATGCCGAGCTGAGAGACTTAGGCTTGTCTGTACGAGAAGCGTACAACGCTGCTAATCCTGAAGCCAGACGAACCGCTATAACTAACTCGGTAAAACAGCAGGCGATCAACGCCTCAAAATCCCACCTAAAAAGCAATGTCCCGATTGCTTCCAAGGACACCTCGGTAAAAATTAGCCGAGCTGAGATGGAAACAATGCGAGACCTATTCCCCGATAAGAGCGACAAGGAAATAATCGCTCTATACAAAAAAACAAGATAAGAAAGGTAAAAAAATGTTTAAACTCACAAAAATTGAGGGCGGCAGAATCAACGTATTTGAGCCGCAGAAACTCCCTGTCGTAAATAATGCGGACATTGAATCCGGTCAGGCACTCAAACTCAACACCAGCGGCGTGCTTGAGTCCGCAGGCTCTAGCAAACCCACCTTTATCGCACTCTCGGCAAATTATGTTACTATCGATGGCGTAAAGAAGTATCTTGGCGAAATCGCAGTAGGCAGAGTTGAGCCTAATCAGCTTTACGAAGTTCCTGTAACCGCAGCTCCCACATCTCTTAAGGTTGGTAACAAGGTAACTCTTAGTTCAGGTACCGGAGTTACTGCAACCACTACCGACGGCGTAGCAGAAATTGTATCTCTTAACGGTGCGACCGCAGCAGGCGATACCGTTATCGTAAGATTTTCTTAAAGAAAGGATAAATAAAACAGATGGCAAATATAATCTATTCAAAAATGGTTGATAAGAACGAACCCATGTACGGCAAGTTCATCCATCCTATCAAGATGTGCATTGAGAATGAGTCCAATGCTTGCGAAAAGAACGAGGCTATGCTTAAAGCGCTCTTTAACGTAGAAAAGTCCACCAGATATGCCGAGAGCTTTATCGGCGAGTCCGATTTCGACGTATTTCAGGGCGCACTTGAGGGCGCAGGTGCTGAGAACGATTCCGTAGGCAAGACCTTTGAGAAGACCATCCAGCATCATCAGTTTATGAAGGAGTTCACCATTACTAAGGAAATGATGGACGATTCTAAATTCGGCATTGCGGCTGATGCTAAGCGCAGAGCAGAGGCTTTCACTCGAGCATACTACAAGACTCGTATCAAGCTTGCGATCTCGATGCTTATCAACGGCACGAAGCGTTCATACATCTTTGCAAAGACACACCTTGAGCCTACCACATTTGACGGTAATCCCCTCTTCTACAAGGCTCATACTTATTCGAACGATAAAATGAAAGGCAAGACTCAGTCCAACTACTTCAAGGGAGATTTCTCCGATGCGGCTAAGCTTGAAGTGGCTCTTAACAAGGCGGCTAATCACCTCCGTAACTTGAAGGACGAAAATGGCGAGACCTTGGAGTACGTAGCAGACACCATTCTTATCCCCACCAACAGACCTGAGTTTGAAGCTATGGTAAAGAAGGTTTGCGGTTCTGAGAGAACTGTAGGCTCTAACAATAACGACATCAACACTCAGTACGGCAACTGGACTATTGTAGTTCTTCCCGGCTGGGAGACTGACGATGACAGATTCATGATTATGTCCTCTGAGGCAAACAAGAACCTCTCCGGCAATATGTTCTTTGACAGAGTGCCCTTAGATATCAGCACTCACGTGGATCAGCACACAAGAAACCTTGTTGTAAACGGCTACTCTCGTATGGGTGTTGGTATCACTACCTACAAGCATATGGCTCTCTGCATTGACACATCTGCATCCGACGCGGCTAACGCAACGGCTCTCTAATTAAACCACAAGGAGAACTCAAATGAAATTGTATGACGTTTACAAAGCGGTATCACAGTTAGGATTTGAGGACTCACTTGGCGATGACGGTACAACAGGATTTATGTACGCGGTAAACAGGGCGCTTATAGAGATCAACTCTTTGCGCCCTCGTCGAAGATGCGTAACGATAAGCCACAGAGTACCGACCAATCTTTTGTTTGCCTATCCTGAAGAGATAGAAAAAACAGATACGTTAACATTCACGGCAAAAAATGCTAAAAGCTTCTACTTTGAAGTTTGCGGTAAAGGCTCGTATGCGATATCGTTTCTTGGTACGGATGAGGGCAAATCCACTACCGTAAAAAGCGGCGATTTTGATCACAAAAACTTTACAGCAATCAAAGGCATCATTACTGATAAGAATGGTGCCTTTGTTAATACAGCGAACAATCCGAATATGGAATACTCCGGCGAGGTAGAACTCAAGTTCTACGGAGACTACGATTACGGCGTAAGAAACATTGCGCTCTACGACAGAGTCTATTCGGATAGCGCGGAGGATGTTGTGCCGTTTACGAAGCGCATCCCCTACAATATGAATGCTATCGTTGATGACTTTGAAAGATTTGATGCATCGCCATTACAGTCCATAACCGACAAATTCCTTGGTGAGTATGCCATCGAAAATAAGGACACGATACTTTTACCGCGCGAGTATCCGGGTGCGTATCAGATAACGTACATTCACAAGGTAACGCCGATACAGATGAGCGCAAATATAAACGATAGTGACTCATCCCCCGAGATAGATCTTGACGATGATCTGGCGGCACTTATGCCTATTCTTGTAGCC
The DNA here is from genome assembly GCA_045634385.1 of Eubacteriales bacterium. GTDB lineage: Bacteria > Bacillota > Clostridia > Oscillospirales > CAG-272 > UBA1740. The sequence continues at coordinate 12,715 of JAZRAE010000101.1, forward strand.
TCTTACGTATGGTTAGAGGACGAAGCGGATAAGGCACAGTATTATTACAATCTGTACACGCAGAGAGCGTTGCAGATACAGGCACACGAAAAGGACATCACTCCAGTGTTGTTCCAATCCACAAACGATTGGTGATGATAACATATGATAAAAAAGAAGAAAAATTTGGTGCGGAGTCCGGACGAATACACCCGATACTACGGTAACTTCCGAGGCGTTGACTTTTCAAGCGATCACACTCAGGTAAACGAGCGCAGATTTGCCTACGCGGTGAATATGTACAAGGATTACCGATCGGGAGAAGGTAGCGCGATAGAAACGATACCGGGATTCAGAAGGCGTTTTGAAGCACCTTCATATATAGACGAAAACGGAATAGTTATACATCCGAAAATAAACGGCATCCACGAATTCGAGACCATCAACGAGGATGGCGAGCGAAAGCAACTCGTATTGGTTCACGCAGGAACCGATCTTTATAGATGGGACAGTTATCCCTTGAGCGTGAACGTGCGGCAGGAGCTGTCTCTCGTTATTCCCGAGGACGCGTTCGAGACGAAAGATGTGTATGTATTCGACTTAACCGGCTCCGAGTTTTCCGACAAGACTATAGCCAAGGTTATCAGTATAACCGTAAACGGCATAGACTACACGAACGAAGCGTACTATAGCTTTAATGCGGATACACACGAGCTGACGATCTACAAGGCTATAACTAACCTTGTTAAAGAAGGTCAATTCTTTGGCGTTAACTATTACGAAAGCGTTTTAGAGCGTGAGGATAGGACAGACAGTTCGATGCGCGATGCAGAATCTATTGGATTTCTATTTAACAACCAAGCATTTATATATGACGGTGTACATTATCAATGCTATGATATGAACGGCAATAGCGCATTTGGAACGGGAATATACACACCCACATGCTACAAGGGAATCCCTGTAAATCCCGAACTTGTCGCTGAGGATTTCAAAGGAACATATGAAATCGAGCCAAAGAATCTTCTCTCCAATGAATTCATTCACACTTACGTCGCAGATGGTGCTATAGCTGATTATCCCATATATGACGACGATTTTCGCTTCATCGCCGCTATAGATGTTTATGATACGCGCATTTACGATGCACGTGAACAAAATCCTGAGCCAATATTCAAAGTTGTTGACCGTGATGGTGGAGGAAAAGCGATACGCTTTACGCAAGATTATGTTCCTGTCAGTCCGGGAATGAAAGGTTTTTCTGAAGATTACGACGGCGTTAAGGTTACATTTTATAAAGGCGAAGACACACGCGCAAGGCATGCTTTAACTATCAATAAATGCACACTATATGCAGCATTTGATGGGCGTGTATTTCTTTCGGGAAATCGGTCTCACCCAAATACTATATGGTATTGTAGAACTCGATACGATACAGGGCAAATGGATGCAACGTATTTCGGTGAGCTTGACTATGTGGTTGACGGAGTCGAGAACGCGCCTATAACGGCACTTATCCCTGTTGCCGACACGCTTGCGGCTCTTAAGAATCACGCTCAGCAGGACGGAACGATATACTTCCACAAACGCCAAGAGACAGGCTCTAATGTTGCGCCTGTTACATATCCGAGCGAGCGAGGATTGAGCGGAAATGGATGTCTCGGTGCGGCAGTGAATTTCCTTGACGATCCAATCTTCATAGGTGACGGTGTCAAAGCCATTGGACAGCTCTCCGTAAGGCTTGAGAGAGCTGTGGAGCACCGTTCAACGCTTATAGACTCAAAGCTTGTTAACTTAAACTTGTCAGAGGCTAAACTTGCCGAGTGGGGTGGATATCTGCTTCTGCTTGTTGACGGTCGCATCTTTATGGCAGACTCTCGACAGGTGTGGCAGAGCGAGAACGGAAACCTTCAGTACGAATGGTATTACCTTGAGGGCATAGGCGTTTACGAAGGTCAACGCCACGAATACTACTACGCTCCAGCACTCCCCAATACACTCCCCGACAAAATAACCGTTGACAATGAGGACTATGAGGTAGCTCTTGCAGACTCGATATTCGATTTTGAAAGCCGCACGTCTAGAAACTTTATAAATACGCCTGTGACTGCCGATTACACGGAAACTGACGGCATACCTCAAATCAAGACATACACCGAAAGCAACGGTGCTACCGTCTTTTTTGCGCTTCGCGACACTTGGGATGGCAAGACATATGACAAAGCGGCAGGAACGCCGTACACGGTAAAAAAAGCCATTCTGTGCGAGGATAGAGGAAGCTACACAGGAGGAGAATTTAAGCCTGCGAAGGTTATCGTCAATATTAACGATAACATCTTCTTCGGCACAACAAACGGAGCGGTATGCTCGTTCAACTTTGACCAAAGGTCTGCCGACGGAACGCTTCCGCTGTCAAGTTATTCGTTTGATAACCGCACGATATACTGCGGCGTTGCAACGAAGATGGACAACTGCGACATACCGCATTTAACTAAGACAACTATTAAAAAATCCACCGTCCTTAAGACTAAATCAATGATAGCATCAACGGCGAAGGTTAAGATCCGAACGAACAAGAGCGGATATAAAGGCATCGCGCGTTTGAATAGCCGATTGTTTGGCTTTGACGAGATTGACTTTTCTGATTTCTCTTTTGCGACTCAAGATCAGACTATTTTCGCGATACGCGAGAAGGAGAAAAATTGGGTAGAAAAACAGCATTGGATATATTCTGATGAGTATCAAAGACCTTTCTCTATTCATTATTTGGCATTCAGATACAAGATAGGCGGCAGGATTAAGGAGTAAACGATGAGCAATGTAAAAAAATTAGATCAAATAACCGAGCAACAGATTAACGCGACAGGCGTTGTCTCGCTTGCAACGAGACCTAATCAGGCACACAATCGGTATGGCGAAGGAGTGATCTCGCCAAAGGATTTGCAGAAACGTTTTGACGATCTCGCGCGACTTGCAATAGGTCGTTACAACGTATTGGCTCAACTTCTTGCAGGAACGTATGAAGGGGTAACCGCGGAGGGAGCCAAGAGCATCCTTGAGTGCATCCTTGCCATAAAGGGAGACACCGAGGACAACACTGTTGGAGACTTGAGCCTCAAGGATGTGCTCGACAAAATCCTTACCGAAGATGCCGAGCTGAAGGTTTCCGATCCCACAGAGAAAAATGCTGAAATTTCGCTTAATTCAGCTCTTGCCAATATGTATAGTTCTATTATTCGTAGTATAGCTTCGGTTGAGATTTTGCAACACGAAAACTACGAGCTTGAATTTAAATTTTATAACGCTTCAGGCGATGAAGTTTTTTCCTATACTGCGGATTTCCTTGAGTTACATAACCGATCTTCAGATGCTCACGAAGACATCAGAGAGGCACTCAACGACTTTAAGGATCGTGTCAACACGTTGCTTAACAGCGATGACACTACTCTCGATCAAACCAAAGAAATCGTAGAATTTATCAAAAGTAACAAGAGTCTTATCGATGCGATGGACGAAGCCAGAGTCGATCTCGAAAGTAGAATAGATAACAACTGGGTAGATATTGTGATTTTGAAAGATCACATGGAAGCAGCTGAAGCAGATATTGGTAGATTGGATAAATCTGTTAATAAGAACACTTCAGATATTGATAGGCTCTCACCAATTGTTGAGGATTCGAGAGATACAATATATGAACTTGAAGAAAAAACATATAACCTTGAAAATAAAGTATCTGGCCTTGACGATACAGTAGATGTCCTTGAAGGTAGAATGTTTGTACTCGAAGATCAGATCCAATCAGGTGGCTCAGGTGGTGGCTCGGGTGGAACAGCTACCGATCCTTCAGCATTGAGATGGGTTGAGATACCCGATCCTAATAAGCCTGTATACGCTGTTAAAATCAGTGGTCAAACGGCTATAAAATATGAGACTTGGGACGATAACGGAGAGTCTTATATAGGCACTTATCAAATAAATGCTCCCGATCAAGTATTATATCTAACTACGTTATCTATACTTGAGGATAATGGATATTACAGTGCATTCCCTACATACATATATGAGAATCAATGGGGAGATCATATACTGTACGACTATTTTTATATAGAACCGAGTAGAAACTTAGCGTATATATCTTTCGGTACTGATGATGTAGGTTGGATTGATGGTAGTTTTACTCCTATGGCTTGGCTACAGTAATTCTATTAAAGGAGAAAAAATATGATTGATAAACAAAAAATAGAAGCAATTAAAAACAATCCGCATTTTAAAATAAAAATCCTTAAGCGTAAATTAGCTGATACTGACTATCAGGCTATTAAGTATGCTGAGGGTGAGCTTACGGATACAGAATATGAAGCGATAAGGCAAAAACGGTCTGAATGGAGAAAAGAAATCAATAGACTCCAAGAAGAGATAAGACAAGCGAAGCAATCGCTTGAGGAGGTTGAAAACTAATGCGCTACATACTACTCAATAACGGCACCGGAGTTTTCAGAAGAGATGCTACCAGAACAAAGGCTCGTAAAATCGAGCTTTTGTTTGAGGGAGCACCCGAGAATAGCGAGGTGCGTATCAAGAACGAGGGCATGACTATCAGGATGCCCCTTGTCAATGGCGAGGTATCGCTCGACGTATCTAAGATACGCGGAACTGTAGAAGCAACAGTCGTATCAAACGATCAGCGTTGGAAATGCGATCCGATATTCATTGGCGAGTACAAGTCCGGTGAACTCTTTGTAGCGACCGAGGCTTGCTACGGTGAGAAGATCGCCACGCTTACCAAGGATTATGAAGACCTCAAAAAAGAGGTTCGCTACCTTAAAAAGATGCTTATTGAAGCTAAAAAAGAATTCAAAAACAGCAAGAGCAATTACGATATTATTTAAGAGGAGATAACCTAAAATGAAAAGAATAGTTTACTTTATTATGATTTTCGCGGCGTGTGTGATGCTCGTCTGCCCCTTATCCATCTCGGCAGAGGGGATTGATAACGCGCCTGTATTCGAGGTAGAGATGCCCGAAGGTGCTACGGTAACCGAGTCTGCCGAAGCGGAAGAGGAAGCAAAGCCTAATATATTCACGCGAATCTATGAGGCGTTTTGTGAGAACAAGACGGAGGTTTTCACGCTCGGTGGAAGCTCTATCCTCCTTGTGCTGAGCCTCATCCTTAGAAAAGATCTCGGAGCTTCGAGTAAGTCGATAGTAAACGGAATAGCTACGGTACTTAGCAAGAGCGACCTCACCTCCGAGAGACAGGAAGCCATCGTCGGCGGTCTTAACGAGATGATCGATGGATACGAAGAGGTTAAGCACGATACGGCATACGTCAAAAAGCAGATCGAAGAGATTAAGCTCATCTCGGATCGCGTTGAGGCTTCCAACACCGCCGTGGTTGAGAAGATATCCGAAATGTTTAGCGTTTTGGTTGGTCTCATCAACAAGGAGATGCTGCAGAACTCCGAGGTTATGGAGGTCTTATCTACAGTTTACACTAACAACGACTCGATTCCCAAGGGCATTAAGGATTTTGTATCCCTTATGAGAAGCGAGAACGTCAAGCTCGTGCAGGAGGCATCTCAGCTCACGAGCAAGGAGACCGCGACTACAGAAGGCGGTGAGGCGGTATGAGTAACACGCTCAAAAGACGTTTGCTCAAGGGCACTGCCTTAACCGTTGACGTCTTACCGCCTTTCATCGCAACAATAGCACAGTTCCCCATTTGGATAGAAAAAAGCGCAGATGCGACCTTATCGGGTGTATTCATCGTTTTGGCTTTTCTATCCTGCATACCGTTTTTAAAACAAATCAAAGCCTTTATAAAATCTCCTTCGGTACCGATCTTGTGGCTTGTAATGTTCGTATTCCTTACGGCACTGAGCAACATTATCTCGCAGATGATAGTGGTCTGCTTTGTAGGAGCCATATCGAATGCCGTAGGAGCTATTATATACAAGCTTGGAGACTCAATAGACAGAGAGGATAAGTGATAGTTATGAATCGAATCGAACCGTCTGAACGAGTGGGAGGCTTCCCTCCCACTCCATCTAAAATAGAACAAATAGTTACTGGTGAGCAAAGTTTTCGCAAGCGTGTTGCAAAGAGTATGATTGGTTACGGTGGTATAGCCGTATCCTTATTCCTTTGCTTGATCACAATAATGGTTGTAACCACGGATGTATCCATTTCGGTACGATCTGCCGCAGAATTCTCAATAGACTTTTTCCTATTACTATTCTGCTCGTACGCCGCGTATATCTGTTGCTCTGACAGTGGTATGAAAGCAGGCAAGGCTTCAACGTTATACATTGAAACCTTAAGAAAATTTGAAGACATTAAACAAGGTATAATAAAAAACAAAACCCATTGCATTCTCGGAGAATTCTGTAAGGAGTACATTGCCACCGAGCTTAAAGATGCGAAAACCTATTACCTTGTGTCAGCCGGTATCGATTACGATGAATACATTAAAAAATACGCATCACTTGAGGATGCCGATATCGACATGATAGGCGGTCTGAGTACCGCTCAAAAAAAGGCTATTAAGAGCGCAAATGCGGTCAAGCCTATAAAGCTATCCCCCGAACGAATTATAAGGCAGGGAGGCTATAACTTCAGAGTCTCTCCCTTATTGATCTCGCCCGGTACAAGAAGAGGTATATCTTACTCTGTAAAATTCATCACAAGTATGGCTGTCACCCTTGGTATGAGTTATATCTTTCTTGACGAGCTAAGCGATCCCTCTTGGGCAACGTTTGTACTGGTCTGCGTAAAGGTAGGCTCGGTACTTTACAACTGCTTTAGCGGCTATAAATGCGGCTACGAGAACATTGTTATTCATTCTGTGCAGTTTATGCAAGAACAGATATCCTTGATGCAGCAAGCTGAAATTTATGCAGCAGAAAGGCATATGAATAATGAAACCCAAAGTGAACCTGTCTGCGCTTACGCAGATGGAATTGGAGAACGTGATCCTGAAGGCGAACTTCACGGACGAGCAGAAGGCAGTCTTCAGTGAGCTTAACAAAAACAAGTATTACGATTACGCCATAATGGTTAATCTTAATATTCCCAACAGACGTTACTATTTAATTAAAAAAATAGTGATGGATAAGGCTGAAAGAATAGTGGTAGAAATGGGATATAACTACGCTATAAATCAGCGTATAAACAAGCGTTAAAATAGCAAGTATTTTCTAAAGAAAATCTCCTATAATGATAGTGCAAGCAGGAAGCAAGCCTGTTTGACATTAACATATAGGAGGTTTTTTTATGGACATGAATTTCGCGAGCAAAGGTGTAGCCGGCACCGGTCTCGGTCTTGCCATTGGTGCACTTGGACTTGAAGCCTTAAAAGGTAACGGTCTTGGTGGTATTTTTGGCAACTGTGCTAACTCGTCCGAAAAGGATATTGAGATAGCATACCTCCGAGGTAGAGATGCGGCTAAGACGGATTCTCTTGAGCTTTACAAGTATGTTGACGGTAGATTCCGCGTCGTTGAGGCGCAGATCGCTCAGCAGGCTGTAGTTAACGCTCAGGTAACCGCTAACCTTAGCTGCTTGCAGAATTCCGTGGCGGCTCTTTCGGGACTTACTAAGACGGTTATCCCGATCACCAACGTATGTCCTGAGCCTATGGCAAGGTACAACGCTTGGACTGCGCCTACCACTACGGATACCGCAGGTGGCTAACCACAGAACGCCGGTAGGGGCGATAGCCTCTACCGGTATAACTTAAAACAGAGAGGAATATTATGGTTACAAAAGAACAAATAAAAAACGGAATAAGACGATACGTCGAGTCGGAGATCATTGCTAAGATGCAGTTATCTCCCAATTCAATCAAGAGAGGTCTTATCGTGACAGGCATCAACCTATGGCTAAACCACAACGTTGAGTCTATGCTGGGTGCTTCTTCAGGTGCCGAGGCACTTGGTGTTATTGACGAGAACGGTCACTACAACATCAGGCTTCTCGCGGATGAATTCAAGAAAACTATCCCTGAGCGTGGCTACAATTTTAAGCTTGGCTTCTCGGGATTTAATATAGGCGATATGACGATCTATGGAGAGGACGTAAACCGTCTTGTAGAACACATTGAGGCATCATAAGGAGGCACACGATGGATAAATTCTATGACGAGGCGTTTGATCATCTTGAGGAAGAGATTGAAGATGCCTGTGAGTATTTGAAAGAAGCGGAAGAGGCGGCAGAAGAAGGAAAGACCTATCTTGCCGAAGGTTTGAGAAAGATAGCTTACGATGAATATACGCACGCGCATTTTCTTCGAGAATACCTGATGACAAAGCACGAATATCGCCATCACGAAAAGGCTGAGAAGATTGAAGAGCATTGGCACCGATTGACTCATAAGCTTTTCGGTGATTAAAGAAAGAGGCAAGTTTAAGGCTTGCCTCTTTTGATGTTTATACTAACATAAGTCCAACGGCTATATCGTGGATGAACATTCGCTTTCTGCGGTAATACGCGCCTTTTGAGGCGAACGTTGCCGCATTCGATTTCCGATAGCCAATGTGGTCGATGATATCGTTCATTATAGCTCGGCAAAGCGCAGGTTCAATCTTTGCCACCGCTTCTTGTATCATAGCGTTTGTTGCGATGTATTGAGCGAGAAGCTCCGGGGATACTGAGGAATAGGTAATAGCTCTTTCCTTGCGAGGAACGTCGCAAACCACGGCTTCTACGATGCGTACGACGGTTATCGGATCGTCGTGCTTAAAATAAATCTTATTTCGTCCCATTGTCAATCCTCCTCGTCTTGAATGTCATATAAAAAGCGTTTAAGCTCGCTCTCTATGAGCTTATTGTACTCTAACACCCATCGCACCGGTATGAGTTCTTCATTTTTTACGCGGTCGTTAATCAGCGCACTAAGATCGCCTAAACGCATACGTGTTACCTTGGTGTCCGAAAAATCTATACCGACAAACTGAGTCGGGCGTTTGGTGATGGAGCCGTTGGACTCAACGTACCTGCACGAATCGCATAACGGAGTGCGAGCGTTTGCACAGCATTTGCAATATTCCTTGATATCGGTTACCTCTTTCACTTATATATTACCTCCTTGATCTTAATCTTGTATCTTTGGTACATGAGCTTACGTCGAATGACGTAGGCTTCTGTTTTGGTCTTCTCGCACTTAACGTCCTCAACGACCTTTTGCCCGGTCTCGCAATCGATGTAGGTGAAGTCTGCCGTATATACCGCAGCTCTCTCTACAAGCCGAACACCGTCCTTCAACCGCTTTCCGTTTTTGCCGTATCGTTCATACGTCTCATACTGTGCCGGGATCAGTTCAAACTCCTCGTGATATTTAACGTCCTTGACCTCTCCTGCTTTTGCAAGGAGCATCAGCTCGTAATACCTTCTTACCTCGTCCTTGGAGTCAAATAAGATCCCATCAACGCAGACCTTCTTGTTGTTATACTTGGCTTGAGTCCTGCGGTATCTCATAGTCGCGCCTCCTTACACCTTGGCATCGTAATCCACACCGTTTCTCTGAAGCCTTATCTTGAGCCTCTCGACACCGCATCCATCGTAGGAGTTCCAGAAGCCTGCAGAATCGATGCAAGCGTGACCGAAAGCCTCATTGATAACCTCGGCTGCATAAGCTTGCGTACGATAGAGTTTCTTTGCGTGTCCGCGCTTGGTATCGGTGCCGAAGTGCTCCGACTCTATCAAAGCTATGAGATATGCCATCTCGACTGCAGCTTCGATCTCGTTGATACGCATCTGCATTATCTTGTGGAGATATGTAGAAACGATATGTTCCTGTTTTGGTGAGAGATGTGCATCCCTCACCATTTTGTTGTAAACGGAGTCGAAACGCTTATCGATCTCGCTCCGTCTGTCTGCTGATACTTTAACCTTCATTATCTGTCCTCCTTCCTTATTGTCTCAAGGAATGCCACTTGCTCCCTCAGCTCGTCATCGGTCATCTTCTTAGTACACGATGCATGGTAGACAATGCGACCATTCTTGTATATTTGAATGTGGTTATTCGTGCATTGAATGATTTTGTAGCCTTCGTGTTCAACCACTGTTGGCTTGTGCTTGCCCTCTACCCATATGTACTTCTTACCGCAGAATACACAGTGATCCTCTTTGTAAGCGACCTCTTTACAGTATGGGCAGAGAGGAACGTATACTCCCATATCCCGAGTCCATTTAACTTTCTTCATTGGTGTCCTTCCTTTTCATATCATTAGCGATCTGTTTAATGTGATACTCTACGATCACCGGTATTGTTGTACCGCTCTGATGCTGATAGTACCTCATCAGCCTTTGAGCAAAGGCATCAATAGCCTCGTTCCAAATACGATCCTCGTCCATCACTTGCCCTCGCTTTCCTTTACAACTTCTTCTTTTGTACCATCTTTATGCACGAAGTATCGTTTGAATTTTGGTTCATTTATGAGCTGGTCACGAACATCTAACAGTTTCATTTCACACAATCCCATAAGTTCAATTCCTGAAAATCCTTCGTTAATGCTATGACACGCAATTGTTTTGTTGTTTTCATCTTCCGTAAAAATCAATGTGAATCTTCTCATCCCTCAGCCTCCGTTGTTTCCGTGTATTTCTTTTTGAGTTTGGCAAGCACCTGCTCTATTGCTTCAAGTGTAGAAAAATGCCCCGCATCTTCCTCACAATATATTCTTATATCTGTACTCAAAACAGCTTCGTTATATAGTGGGTGGAACACATCAAGACCTATACTTTCACAATAGTCAGTGACTGCTACGGTTGCTTGCCTCAATTTTTTCGATAACATCGTTCTTTTTAATACAAGTTTTTGAACATATTTCGGCACTTTATATTTTTTTGATGCTTCCTCGTAAGCGTTTTGCTCGAATTTTTCTAATGTCATTCTCCCCACTCCTTGTGATTTGTAATGAAATTACTTATTGCAAAAGACAATTCAAGAGCCTTTTCATTATGTCCGTGTAAGTGTTTCGGTAAGATTTCGTTTATAATACCATCTGCAATTTCCCTCGCCACATCGGAAGCCTTGAGGTAGCCCTTAACAGCTTTCAAAGCATCAAGATATCCATCCCAATATACGATGCCCTGTACCGAGTCTTTTTTATAAGCCTCGTTGCGCTGTTTTTTTGCCCATGCTATGCGTTCATCAATGGTCATCGCCATCACCTCTCTTTCCCACGATCAGTGCGGCTATACCGAAGAAGAGCAGTAGTACCGAGGCAGATATGCTTCCTATTAAGAGTATCTTCATCCCTCTGCCTCCTTTTCAAGCCAAGTAAGGAATCCGTTATATTTAGCCTTGCATATCTTTGTGACCGGGCATATATCACAGCACCAGTCATCGTCTTTGGTTTTATCGGCTATGTCTTCCATAGTCTTGCAGAACAGCTCTGCAAGCTCTTGGTCTGTCATAGCATTGAGTTTTTCTCTATTAGTCATATTGTCTCCTTTTCTGTTCTCTCAAGAGCTATCTTGAATGCCTCATCAGGATCGTAGTCACCATATCGAACTTTTTTCTTTATCACGTTGCTTTTGGTGCTTACCTGAGAGTCTTCCACATACCACTTGAGTATGGTTTCGTAATGGCTCTTAACATGAGCATTCTTATCGATAATGAATGTAGCAAGCCTGTCCACATACCTATTGAAAGCATCAAGTCCAAGCTTATCCATAAGGTCACCGAGCTGACGGTCAGTGAGGTATACCACACCCTTCCCAAGAGAGCCTCCAACGAGTTTGAGTACATCCTCTTCGGTTGCCGTAGCGGTTGCAGTGCCTACACTACCACTACCCTCACCTAAACTATCCTTATCTATACTATCCTTACCTATACTTACCTTGGTTGCCAAGTGGTTGCCAAGTGGTTGCCACAGGTAATTCGGGAGGTCTTTCCGTGTACGATCCGTCTGCTTGAAGCATAAGCATTTCTTTTTCTTCTATGTACTGAGTAGCATTATATCTATCCTTACGGAGTAGGTTATGCATCCTCCAATGTTTGATAACGATTATGCCCTTTTCAAAGGTAAGAATAAACCTCTTTGCCATAAGCAGCTTCAAGTCATCCTCGGATGCACCGATTGACCTCTGAATCCTTTTAGGATTATTTAAGAATCCATCGTCATCCGCATTCATATTAAGGTGAAAATATAAAGCCTGAGCTGATAGAGGCATCTCCGTAAAGGGATCGCTATCTGTTATTTTCTTTGTGAACATTCTGCGTTCAGCCATTATGTATCAATCTCCTATCCTGTATTTCGTTACTGCTATGGGGAACTCCTCAATCTCAGATGCCCACAGGCAAGTCCCCTTGCTGTTAAGTTGCTCCCACAGATATGGGAATCCTCCGATCCCATCAAAGAGTGAAGCCATCGTAGCATCTCTCTCATAGCAAGCGCAGATTCGCTTCAGCACCCATTTCCACGGAGGGAGTGCTATACTGTTACCGAGAGCCTTGTATCGAGCTGCATCGGATGTCTGCCGTTTCTTGCCGTTGGTGTCAGTCCACTCACCAATATCAGTCCATCCATCAGGAAAACCTTGGAGTCTTTCGCATTCCAATGGAGTGAGTCTGCGGACTATGTAACGAGTTCGTACCACGTTGTTTCCATTGAGGCTGTGTGCTGAGTTGCTTTGTAAGGCACCGTTAACCTCATTTTCTGTTCCGTTTCTGCAATCTACAGATGCTATTACACAATTAAAGTTCTCTTTATCGGGCATCCTCTGGTTACCACCTGCGTTATTAGCAGTGAGTGTACCTGTAACTTGACCGCCATCCCAATAGCACACCGCAGGCGCACCATCGTGAGTGGTTGTTAAGGTTGGAGCTTTCCCCTCCCTTACATCAACACTCGATTTACCACCACCTTGGTCAACGGAGTAACACACAATCTTGTCCTCTTCTACATACTGAGAGCCGACTCCCTTGTAGTCTCTTGCACACAATGCTCCTACCTTGTCTTGATAGGATGCTCTATCGAGCGCATAGACAAGTTTTCCCCTTTTGTAATCTCTCGCTTGTAAAGGTGATACAACATCATCCATCCTCACCACATCATCTGCGTGAGATGTATCGACAGAAAGCACCAACGGCACATTACCACCGCCTGTTCCCATTCGCCCTGTAAGAGCTTGTACCATTCCGTCTTCGTTGATACCTACACGGCTATCATTGGGATGGTTTTCAACAGCGTATACAACACCAATAGAAGCTTGTCCGTTTTTTATATTGCCTGTTCCCATACAAGGAGTCTTGTTTTCGCTTACAATAGGATCTTGAAGAAGGTGAATCCCTAAGCTTTTGGGATATGCCGTAGCCATCTGATTATCACCTGCGTTGGCTCTGAGAGTACCACTCACATCTTCGTAGATATGACCGCCCTCTCTGCTTGCGATTCCCGGCTCAAAGGTTATGAATTCGCAATCATCTGTTCCAATGCCTCTTGAAGCATCGGAGGTAGTTTCTTTCCTCTTCGGTTTGCTCTCGTCAGTATTCCCTGACACGCTTTTGCGGACAAAGAGTATTTCGGAAGCGGAGTGTCCTCCAAAATCTGCGACAAGTGCGATTCTACGTCTTCTTTGGGGGACTCCCCAAAACTGTGCATCGAGAACTCTCCAAGCGATGCTCCATCCGTCTCCCATGATGCATCCACAGTTTGTCCACTTTCCTTTGTCAGGCATAGGAATAACGGCATCTTTGTCGCAGACTTTTGCGATTTCTTCGAGGACGATTCTGAAGTCTTCTCCTTTGTTTGAACTGAAGGCTCCGGGGACATTTTCCCACACCATATACCTTGGTCGAATATCGACACCTGTCCTTCCATTTCTTTCATCACTTGTTCTCATCTCCTTTACGATTCTTATTTGTTCCATATAAAGCCCCGACCTCTCACCCTCGAGACCAGCTCTCTTGCCCGCCACGGATAAATCCTGACAGGGACTACCGCCTACGATACAGTCGACTATTGGAGCAGTATATCCGCTTATTTTGGTTATATCTCCGAGGTGCAACATAGCCTCACCTCATCAGAACGGAAGATCGCCATCGTTGGGGATTTCCTCAAAATTTGAAGATGCTTGTCCGGTGTAAGCATTGGGAACATAAGGTGCATTGCCTGAAGGCTCATTTTTTTGCTCTGTGGCGCTTTCACGGTTTGCAACGAACGATACCTCCTCGGCAATTATCTCGGTAGAGATGCGGTTATTTCCGTTCTTATCCGTCCAAGACCTATTCTCAAGCCTGCCGCAGACGAGGATCGGTTTGCCTTTGCTGAAATACCTGCTGACGAACTCTGCCTTTGACTGCCAAGCAACAACGGTGAAGAAATCTGCCTTAGCCTCGTTGGGATCTTTTGAATGGCGATTTACCGCCACGTTGAACGAGCATACGGATGTACCGCCCTGAGTTTGCTTAAGCTCTATTTCGCTTGAGACGTTACCGATAATGATGACTTTGTTAAAACTTGCCATTGTTTTTCATCCTTTCTTCAAGCTGTTGTATGATATCACCACCGAAATCATTTTTTGTGTATTCGATAAATTCTGTGACTGTATAAGTGCCTTTTTCAAGGTCAATGCCGTGATTCTTGACGAATGCATTTCTTCCAAACTCGCAAGAGCCTGTCAGATTGTGATGCCATTCATAGAAAGTCTTTGCAGGGTATTTGACATCAGGCTTGAATTCTTGAAGGAAAGCATCAATCTTTCCGTCTGTGTCCATATCCTCAAAGATCTTGTCTTGCAAGGCTTTTAATGCTTCTGCAAGCGTTGCACCATGAGCGAATTTATCTTGACCTTTAACAACGAAGCACTTTTCCGTTGTCAAATCTCTATTTACAATAAAACCTTTTGCGTGATTGCCGTGAACGGCACAAAGTACGGTTTCAATCCCATCGATAAGGTGAACAGTGAAGCCACAAAAGTTTTTTAAGCCATAGCCATAGCCAGAGCCAGAGCCAGAGCCAGAGCCAGAGCCAGAGCCATCGCCATAGCCAGAGCCAGAGCCATCGCCATAGCCAGAGCCAGAGCCAGAGCCAGAGCCAGAGCTAATAGTTAGAAACTTTTTAATTCTTTCATTTAACGCTTCCATACTTCCACCCCGGACAAGCTCTTTGTTGCCTTGTCTGTGCAAGGAATAATCTGAATAGGCTCTGCAATAGTCATCTCGGGAACAATGACCGTGAATTTGCAATCATAAGGTCTTGAAGTACCATCAAGTGCAAGCTGCTCAACGGCACACGCACCGTCCCAATGCCATATTTTACGGACTTCCGTCATAGTGACTTCATCCTTATTCGCTTCTGTGATTTTGCCGAAGAATACTCCTGCACGATTTGTTCTTACGATGTAAAACTGATTTTCATTGATTTTCATTTGTTTTTTTCTCCTATTATGTTTTTTATTTTGTTTCTACGAGTTTATAAATGTTAAAATGTACTTTACCAAATCTATTGGTAGACGAGCCTCTTTCGCTCGTTATGTTGTATCCGAGCCTCTTAAGCTCAACAATACGAGCAGGTAACTCTACGATGCCATACTCACTCATAGCCTGAGCCCTTGTGAGTGTGCCTACGTTCTGAAGGTGCCAGAGTATGATCTCTGCCTGTGTTAATTTAGTCTTGGTTTCCATAACCTTACTCCTTTACTTCACCGGTGGAGGTGTCTACGTCTGTGTACTGAACGTCTTCGTATACGATATCGTTGGTAACCTCGTACATATCTTCGGAAAGCGAGGATTTGATGGTCTCGTCCTGAGCTACACCGCGAATGAAATCGCTCTTGAGAGGTGCGTATTTGAGAATTCTTTTGAGTACGGTCTTCTTTGCCATCTCCTCAAAGTTTGTCTTCCAAGGAGAAAACGCGGAGTTGTATGCCTTGCTGTACTTTGCAGCGTGAGTGCGAACGTCATCCATAGACATAACTTCAAATCCAAATCCACCGGACTTAGTCTTGAATACGGCATATACCTTGATAGGCTCGCCTCTATTGCTTGATGCAGGAACGTGATGGAGCTTAGGCTCAAGACCGTATGCACATTCAAATTCGTCATTCTCATAAACAATATGAGACTGAATAACCTCTACCTCACCGCTTCTGTAGGCAAGATCGATGAGTCCTTTATAC
>JAZRAE010000102.1:0-5368 GCA_045634385.1 Eubacteriales bacterium
TCTTAGTATGGGTCTTCATCTCAAGCGTTTGGAACTGCACTTTTATTGTTTTATATCTCTTGCATCTGCGAGGGCCGCCAAGAAGTGACAGACAACCTTCTTCTGTTTCATAAATACTGCACTTAACTACAATCTGTGGATTAAGCATAACCGTGTATGTAGGGGCTCGTCCGCTCTCATCAAGAAAAGCGATGATTCGTTTGCGCACACCAATCATGTTCGCCGCCATGCCGACACAACTTTCTCTGTGTGCCATCAGCGTTTCAAGCAAGTCTTGTGCAACTTGTAAATCTTCTTTAGTCGCGACCTCTGACTTCCCTGCAAGAAATATCGGATCGTGTACAAGTTCTTTAATCATTAGTTTTCCCTTTCATCGAAAACGCGAGATACAGCGCGTAAGAGCCTGTTATCGCGGTAAGCAAAATCGCGGTCAGTATTCGCATCTTTACAGTGGCGTTTGCTTCATTGGCAAATACGCTGAGCGCGTTAAAGGCGCCGTGAACGAAAATACAAACGATCAAGCTTTTTGATTTGTAATACATCATCACGAACATAAATCCTGCCGCGGTGGCATATATCACCTGAAGCAGATTTGGAAGCAATTCAGCTCCCGAACCGTTTATCAGATTGATGATATGACCGATGCCGAAGGTCACGCTCGAAACAATGATAGCGACTTTTACATTATCTTTTCGCATCGCCTCAAAGAGAAGTCCACGGAAGATCACTTCCTCAAGGAAGCCAACGCAAAGCATTGCCAGGATATATAGCACGGTTTTAAGCGCACCGTAATTCAAGGTCACGCCATACCAAAGGTTTGCAGTGAGCATTACGAGGATCGGTATGTAGTACAACATAGACTTCGCTGAAGTCTTTGGTGCGCAAAGTCCATAATCCGCGAAAAGTCCGTGTTTCTTCAAAAACAGCAGAAGTATTGCCGAAAGGAGAATTCCTATGGCAAGTGTCACGGATTTGTCTATGCCCATCTCCGCGGAAAGCGCATCTCCCACAGACATCAGCACGCAATATGCAATGATCCACGCGATAGCGAACCATATTTTACTTTTATCGTATAGCTTCTTCAAAACGTTCATTACTCCAACTTCTCATTTCAAAAATTTTGGAATCGTGCATCAACTCTTTTGTCATAGTTTTTCTCCATTTAAGAACGCATCCGCTTCTTCTCTGCTCTTGAAAACAACAACCGTTTTGCCGTCCTTATATTTGTCGATCAGTGCGTATATTGTAGGCAGGTTTTTATTCGGAAATTTTTCGATTTCTTTCTTAAAGCTCGGATCAAGTTCAGTTTCGATCCAAGGTATATCATAGCGACCTTTTCCTATACGGGATATCGCACCGTCAAGGCAGACCTCAACGGGCAGATCGAACAGAAAGACCGTATCGCACGCAGACATCCGCCTTTCTATCGTTCGGCTGTAATTTCCGTCAATAATCCAAAAGTCAAGCGCAAGTATCTCGGCAAGGCGCGCATCGTATTCTTCTCTTGAAATATGCGTTCTGTCGAGCTTGTGCCAAATGGCATCAAGGTAATAAAGCGGTAGCCCCGTTTTATCTCTAAGCTTCTCCGCAAAAGTTGTTTTTCCCGCCCCGGGACAGCCGATGACTATAACTCTTTTCATATTTAAAGTTTCAAATTTTTAGTTAAGTGTCAAGATTATCAATAGCAACAACGAGCCCTTTAACAATATCATTTATGTCCATAGCAGGCTCTTTGTTTTGCTCTACGCAATATGGGATGTGAATAAAACCGATTCGCGTTTTGGTATTCTTATAACGCGCAAGCAAGGTATATAACACGTCATTACAAACATAAGCCCCTGCAGAATAGGACACGTGAGATGGTATTCCTGCGTCATTTATTGCCTCTGCAATTCTGCGCACAGGCAAGGTGGAAAAACAAGCACACTCCCCACCCTCAACTATCGGCTCGTCCTTTGGTTGATATCCGTTATTGTCGGGAATGGAGGCATGACGCAAATTTATTCCCACAAGCTCGGGAGTTATTGCTCCTCGTCCGCCTGCCTGACCGATGCAAAGTATTACATCGGGACGTATCTCGTCCACCAGTTTGATTACCTTTGCAGCCGCTTCGCCAAACACAACCGGAATGCGAAGCTTTACCAATTCATATTCGTTTATCTCCGTGAGCAAACGATCAACCGCCTCCCACGAAGGATTGATCTGCTCACCGTCAAACGGCTCAAAGCCGGTTATCAAAAGTTTTTTCGGTTGATTTTTCATTTTTTCGCTTTTCATCATCCCTTAATATGCATGGCAATTGCATCTGCCACGAACCCAGCTGTTCCCTCTCCGTATTTGTCGATATTCTTTTTAAACCGTTCATCTGCAATATACATCTTACCAAGAACAGCAAGAATCTCGTCTGTGCAAGTATAATAATTGGCGGTTATGTGTGCCTGAAGCTTGATTACAAGTGCCTGTGCTTCGGCAGAATCAACACTTGCTCCACTCTGCTTACAGACTGAGAACTCGGCAAAGATCGCCATTAAGCCATCGTTTGCCTCTGCCCACTTCTCTTTTGTGTAATTCTTTGCTTTCTGTTCGTGCTCGCGGTAAGCATCCGTATTTCCCCAACGTTCGCGAACTTCGGTTTTATAGTTTTCCATCATTCCCATATAAATATCATTTATCTTTTTCTAACAACTTGACATACTCATTGTATATCGTATTTTCTTCTCTGTAACGTAAATACTCATCACCATTAACACGTCTTGAATATGTATCCCACTGCTCATAAAAATTGTTTAGATGTTTTGGACACATCACAACACCGCCAAAAAATTCACCAAACTGATCGGCGGTTATGTCAAGTATTAAACCACAAAATTCAATCCAACCATGCGACATACTACCTTTTTTGCCAAGAACTCTAAAACAGTATTCTTGGGGATATTCTATACTTAATGCTATCCCTAATGATTCTGCCGCTCAACCACAACATCCGCTCGGAAAATCATCTTTGTTTGCAGGCAAAAGCCCCTGTATTGAAACATTCTCTAACGCCTTGCGCATTGCGCAACTCACCCTGCTAATGTTTGCAATTTTCTTCAATATTTCTTCGTCTGCTGGGCAGAACTCGTAGTTGTGTATCTCGCTTGGCGTGATCCATTGAATATCGTTATGCTCCAGCTTTTGTGGTTCACCCTCTGCTATTGTAGCATTGAACAAAGTCAGATGCACCGTTAAGTCGGGATACTCGTGAATCACATCCATAAACACATCACTAACGGAAAGAAGAATATCCAGTTCTTCCTTGCACTCGCGGATGAGTGCCTGCTCTTTCGTTTCGCCCGACTCGACCTTGCCGCCAACGAACTCCCAAAGGAGGCCTCTTGCTTTATGTGCCGGGCGTTGGCAAATCATAAATTTATCACCCCGCCAGATAAGGGCTGCTACTACTTCCGTTGTATCCATATCTTCTTATTTTGTATCCGGAACAATGTCAACAATATCGTCCATAGTGCACTCAAGGGCTGTACATATCTTTACAAGCACATCACTTGAAATTGTGGCTCCGTCTTTTTTCATTTTAGCGAGAGTTGCTGTGCTAATGCCTGCTTTTGCAGCAAGTTCTTTACTTTTCATCTCGCGATCGATCAACATTTTGAATAGTTTCTTATAGCTAGCAGCCATTTTCCACCTCATAAAAATAAATATTTTTATATATTTATCATTATATCACTGTTCTCGACAAAAAGCAAGCGGTCTTCTTGAAACAAATTAAAAGAACGTTTAATTTTTTGGATTTATGTGCACTTGAACGGTTGATGAATTTGTGATATAATACTATCAAAAAGATTTGAGGTTTACTCTATGTTTGTTAAAGAAAATGTGCATCCTACCAGCACCCAATCAATTATCATCCAAGCCATTGTTTCTACCACTTTTTTAGCAGAACTGCATAACTCCAACTTTTTAGATAGTGAATACTTCAAAAGCATGCACTTTGATAATGAATCATACAAAGCGATTCTAAAACAAAGCGGTATAGGAAATCCTGCGGTTATGCAATTTGCCCTGTACTCATACTTAGTAATTCCCAGAGAATTGTTGAGTAGAGAGGAATACGAACCGATATCATTTCTTCACAAAAACATCGATAATTACATTGCTACGATAGTAGAAAAAGAAACATATTCCTCATATCCAAGAGAAAGCACCATCAACTCAATCAAATACTGCAATCATATACGAAATGCAATTGCTCATTCTAAAACGGTGTATGAAACCGAAGGAAATACATCGTATGTTACTTTTATCGATGAGCGTAAAAGAGATAATTGCAAGTGCGAGATTAAGCTAAAAACACACTATATTGGTGAAATTTTGGGTAGACTGAGTGATGCTTTGACATTCTACTTTATCGAAACTTTGAAATGATTGGATCGAAAAGTGCTCTTCTTTGTTTAAGGGTTTAAGGCTGTAAAGATTTTTCCGTTACGGGAAAGAAAAAGAATAAAATTTGTCTTGAAAAAGACTTGTATAATTTCCGAATCAGAGTTACAATATGGCAAAGAAAAAGAAAAAGCCCTGAGCCCGAAGACTCAGGGGGTAAGTTCCATAGCCGCAGTTTAAACGCTTTGGTTACTCACGTGCGTGCTAACATTAGCACATGAGCCGCAGTTCGTGATGCACTTTCATGTCACGTACCCTCTTTTGAGACCAATGTAGGAGCTGGTGTTACAGATGCCAAACTTACAAAACACATCACACCAGTGTTAGACTTTAGGGGCTACCCTTCGGCCGTCTGACGTTAAGGGTCTCTCATTTCCCAAACGACACGGTTAGCATTGTCGCCGTTTCCTCGCAAAAGCAAGCAGACCGATAGACGCATTTCTGCGTGGTACATATATTTTAACACACTTCTTTGCTGTTGTCAATAGCTTAATGAAAGCCTCGGCTGGTGAGCCGAGGCAATAAAAAAACAAGAGGCTATCGCTTTGATAACCTCTTCTTAGGACGCTTAAGCATCCCGGGCAGAAATGCACGTTGTGCGCCTGTCGATATTATTCTACGCTATTTTTCCACAAAAGCCAATAGTAGACTTTCTCGCAACTTATTTATCGGGACCCCCGAAAGCAGCTTGCGGTTTTGGGGAGTTTTGACCATTTCGCCAAACTGAATATACGGAACGTACGGAAATAATGCGATTATTTGTACAGTTTGGTTTACAAAATCGGTCTATACGGACTAAAAAAGACGCAAAAAACGCGCACGGGGCCGTTGGGGTAGTAAAGGCTGTAAGTTCAAGTCTTGTCACTCAGACCAAATAAAGCCGTTGGGGCTCGTTCCCGACGGCTTTATTTAATTTGTGCGATATGTTTTG
>JAZRAE010000103.1:0-30766 GCA_045634385.1 Eubacteriales bacterium
ATTGTCTATATCCTGCCACTCACCGTTTGAGTCAAGTGTATGTATGGGATAATTATACTGAGCGGCTACGTAGGTTCCGTCCTCTTTGTGAAAGTGCTTTACGCTTTCTTCTCTCAGGGTGACGTCCTCGAATAGCACGCCCTCAAGCTGTGCGCTTGATTCGGAATTAAAAGAATCGGAATCTATATCACCCACAGCCGCAGAGTCAGATGCCTGCATACTGTCGATAAGCTCTGCCGCCTTTATGTATATGGTGGACGGTATAACGTAGAATACCATAACAGCGGAGAGAATGAAGGAAAGAAGCCGGGTAAGTACACGATTACGTCGTATAAACTTCAAAATAGAATTAATTTTCTCTTTCATTTTTATAATTTCCTTTCAATTTTATTTTTTATCTTTTTGAAACAATCAAACCATCTTAATGGAACATCGGATTCACCCCTTTCAAAGTGCTTTTATATATAATACTGTTTTCGTTGTTAAAATTCTTCAAAATTTATACAAACCTTTTTTATACGATCTATTCACTATATATAAACAATAAAAAAACTCAAAAAAGGTGCAGTTTTTTGTCGAACTTTTTTAAATTTACAAAATATTCATATAAAAAACTTCTACACATCAACAAGAAAGGTCTTCTTATTTCCTATGGAAAAATACATATTAGACATTCTCTCGCGGGAGAGCGAGGAAGAGACCGGGATACTCGGCGGTGAGGTCCTCAACAGAAAGATATACTCAGGTGGCGAGGATTTCGTCGTAAACGAAGCTCGTCTATTTGGCGTAGGGCGCGGCATCAGCGCAAGAACGCACACGAGATACACCGACTTTCCTCTGCACCGTCACAACTACGTCGAGATGATGATAGTCCTCTCGGGTAGTATAACTCACAGGATAGACGGTGAGCCCTTCACGCTCTCGACCGGAGAGGTGCTGATAATGAACAAACACGTCTCACACTCGGTAGAGCGCTCAGGTAAGGATGATATCGGAGTTAACATAATCATGTCGGATAGATTTGTAGACGGTGTTGCGAGTGAGCTTTCGGGCACGGTGTTCTCATCCCTTATCAAAGAAAACTCTAAAGTAGGCGGTGCGCCAATTTACCTTGCATTTCGCACGGGTGGGCGAAAATACCTTGAAAACGTTATTGAGAATCTGCTATTTGAACTAACGGTAAGAGGTGAAGATTTCGGGGTTATGTCGGGTACCGTGTCACTTCTTCTCAAATATTTGTCACTTGAGAACGACGAGCTTTTGATGCGTGGCAATCTAAATGCGGACAAGGATGATGCGCGCAAAATGGAGATACTGTCCTACATAAAAACAAACTACCGCACAGCGAGTCTTGGCGAACTTTCCGAGAAGCTATACCTCACAGTTCCCTATCTGTCAAAGATAATCAAGGAGTTCTTCGGCAAGAGCTTTAAAGAAATGGTCGTTGATGAAAGAATGGAACGCGCACACGCGGCAATAGAAAGCACATCTCTATCTATCGGTGACGTGATACGAAGCGTAGGATACGAGAACGAATCCTACTTCCACAGAGAGTTCAAAAAAAGATACGGCAAAGCACCGCTATCAATAAGAAAAAATGCCAATGAATCATAAATTGGCATTCTTTCACTTGACAAAAGCTTAAAATATGTTAAAATATAATATGGGTTTATATATCTACTTAATTTTTGACCAATAATCTTCCACGGAGGAATTATGAATATTATAATCGTTGGCTGCGGACAGGTTGGACAAAACCTTGCCGAACAGCTGATAAATGACGGTAACAACGTCACAGTAATTGATAAAATATACGAAAATGTAAAATCTCTTACGGACAGAGTCGATGCTATGGGTATCGTTGGCAACGGTGCATCTCACCTCACACTCGCCGAGGCAGATATTGAAAACGCCGATCTACTCATCGCGGTCACAAACTCGGACGAGCTTAATCTACTCTGTTGTACCATTGCAAAAAAGACAAGTGACTGCAAGGTTATAGCAAGAGTAAGAAGCCACGTTTACAATAACGAATCCGCGTTCTTAAAAAACGAGCTTGGCTTAGCAATGGTAATAAATCCCGAGTATGTTGCAGCCGAGGAGATCGCAAGAGTTCTTCGATGTCCCTCTGCAATAAGTATTGAAACCTTTGGTAAAGGCAAGGTGGAGCTACTCAAGTACCGTCTCTCCGAGGACAGCCCAATACTCGGTATGTCTGTAAAGGACGTTATGATGAAGTATAAGAGCGATATTCTCTTTGCTACCATTGAACGCGGTGACAAAGCATATATCGCCAAGGGTGACTTTATTTTCGGTGCGAAGGACGTTGTTTCCATCATTTCCTCACCGGATGCCGCACAGGACTTCTTCAAGAAGGTAGGCTCTAAGACACAGAGTGTTAAGAGCGCAATGATCGTCGGCTCGGGAGAGATAACGCACTACCTCTGCTCTATACTCAAAAAGAGCAAGATGAACATAAAGGTTATTGAAAAGGACTATGATAAGTGTGATGAGATCAGCAAGGCTTTCCCCCACGTTACCGTAGTTCACGGAAATACGACAAACCAGGAAATTATGGCCGAGGAAGGAATCTCGAGAGTAGGCGCATTCCTTGCTCTTTCGGACTCGGATGAGGAGAATATGATCCTCTCTCTCCACGCCAAGGAGAAAACCAAGGGTAAGATAGTTACCAAGGTTACGAGAATGGACTATGACAGCGTTATCGACAAGCTTGATCTCGACACGGTTATATACCCGAAAACTATCGTATCGGATATGATAATCAGATACGTGAGAAGTGCTAAGAATACTCGAGGAAGCAATATGGAAACTCTCTATAACGTCATCAAAGGCGAGGTCGAGGCTTCCGAGTTTATTATCCGTCAGGCATCCAAGGTTGTAGGCACTCCCATATCTCATCTTAAGTTTAAGCGCAACGTACTTATAGCCGCAATACTTCGCGACGGCGAGGTAATCATCCCCCGTGGATATGATACTATCGAGATTGGCGACGCAGTGGTCATCGTTTCAAAAGTTACAGGGCTTCAAGACGTTACAGATATACTTGAATAAGTTTTTTGTAAACTTTATTATACATTTTTCACCGAAAGGCAAAATATATGAATTATAAAATGGTAAGGTACACACTTGGAATACTCCTTCTTTTCCAAGCAATATTCCTTCTTGTACCTATGATCACCGCACTGTGCTATCAAGAGTGGTCATCACTGATTGCCTCGGGCATCACTGCCCTTATCTGCATAGTCATTGCAGCTCCGTTCGTATTTAAAAAACCGGCGCACACGGAGCTCTTTGCCAAGGAAGGCTTTGTCATTGTATCCCTCTCCTGGGTCATACTCTCGGCAACAGGGGCTCTCCCCTTCGTCATTTCCGGTGCAATACCAAACTATATAGACGCCTTCTTTGAAGCGGTGTCAGGCTTTACCACCACAGGATCAAGCATTGTGCCTGCGGTCGAAGAACTTCCAAAAGCCATGCTTATGTGGCGTTCCTTCTCGCATTGGGTCGGAGGCATGGGCGTTCTCGTCTTCATTATGGCGATCATGCCGCTTTCCGGCGCTCAGAACATGCACATAATGAGAGCCGAATCACCCGGACCACAGGTATCAAAGCTGGTACCGAGAGTTAAGCATACCGCATCTATCCTCTATCTTATATACATCGCCTTGACCGTTATTATGTTTGTCGTTTTAGTATTTGATCCCTCAATAACGGTATTCGATGCAATAAATGCAGCACTCGCTACTGCCGGTACGGGAGGCTTCGGATTCAAAAACGACTCTATGTTCTCATTCTCGTCATACGTGCAGATTGTAGTCACAATTTTTATGCTTCTGTTCTCGGTCAACTTTAACTCCTACTATCTGATTCTTAAGAAAAAGACAAAAGAAGCATTTAATACAGAGGTATTGGTATTTTTCGGCATAGTTGTTGCAGCTATAACGATAATTACAACAGATGTGCTCTTGAATAAATCGCTTGTTTCGCCCTCAGGCGAAGCTATGAATGCCACCTTTGGCTCAACCCTTAAGCACGTAGCTTTTACCGTAGCAAGTCTAATATCAAGCTCAGGATTCGGCACGATTGACTTTCAACATTGGTCTGCGCTGTCACACTTCGTACTCATTTCCATAATGCTTGTAGGTGCGTGCGCCGGCTCTACAGGCGGAGGCTTTAAGGTGTCAAGAGTGGTTATTCTCTTTAAAGCGATGCTGCGTGAATTTGGCGATCTCGTTCATCCAAATCAAGTGAAGAAAATAGCCATTGACGATAAACCGCTTGAGGATGAGGCGGTCAGTT
Source organism: Eubacteriales bacterium (assembly GCA_045634385.1). GTDB lineage: Bacteria > Bacillota > Clostridia > Oscillospirales > CAG-272 > UBA1740. Next base: position 4,321 of record JAZRAE010000103.1, read on the forward strand.
CGGTTATGACATATCTTACGACATACGTATTTATCTTTATTGGCTCACTCCTTCTCATCTCTGTTGACCAATCAATATTCAATGCAGCGGAAAACACGGTATTGACAAACTTTACCGCGGTTCTTGCCTGTATTAACAATATAGGCCCCGGTCTTGACTTTGTAGGACCTACACAGAATTTTGCCGACTTCTCACCTATATCAAAGCTCATTCTTTCATTCGATATGCTTGCGGGCAGACTTGAGCTTTTCCCAATGTTACTTCTCTTTAGTCCTTCTACCTGGAAGAAGTAATCCTAATTACGTTATCACTTAGCATTTCATATACTGAATTATTCAAAAGGAGTTTTTTATGAACAACGAACTTAAGAAAAAATACGGTCTTATTACCGCTATATGTATGGTTGTAGGTATCGTAATTGGATCAGGTGTATTCTTTAAGGCTACCCCTGTATTCACAAACAATGGCGGAGATATGATCAAGAGTATACTTACCGTAGCTGTAGTTGGAGCTCTTATGACGATTTGCGCTTACACCTTCTCTATTCTTGCAGGCAGACACTCCAAGATCAACGGAGTCGTTGACTATGCGGAGGCAGAGGTTGGCGAAGGCTTGGCTTACACTCTCGGATGGTTTATCTCGGTTATATACTATCCCGTAATCGCTTCCACACTCGCATGGGTATCCGCAAACTATACATGTTCCCTCTTTGAGATCGGTAACGCAAACGTAAGACTTCTCATTACCGCATCCTACCTTACCCTCTCTTTTATACTCAATATAGTTTCTCCCAAAATCTCGGGTAAGTTCCAGGTTTCTACAACCGTTATCAAGCTTATTCCTCTTGTAATAATGGCTGTGGCAGGTACAATCATCGGTCTTATAAACGGTCAAACTATTGAGAATCTCACTCAGGACACCTCCGCCATGGTTTCCTCTTCCGGCGGTTTCTTCGGTGCTGTTGTAGCATTTGCTTTTGCATATGAGGGTTGGATCATAGCAACCTCTATCAATGCAGAACTTCACGATGCAAAGAAAAATCTCCCCCGTGCATTGGTTATCGGAACTCTTATAGTAATATCGATGTACATCGTTTACTTCGTGGGTATTGCATCCGTACTTTCTTCAGAACAGATTATGGCTGCAGGCGATAACCTCCCCAAGATTGCGTTCACAAAGCTCTTCGGCGGAAACGCAGTGTTTGGTACTATCGCATACGTGTTCATCATTATTTCCTGCCTTGGAACTATGAACGGTGTTATGATCGGTAACTGTCGCGGTCTTTACTCTCTCGCGGCAAGAAATCAAGGTCCCGCACCAAAAACTCTTTCCAAGCTCCACAATAAGTGGAATATGCCCATACGCTCTGCTCTGATTACTTTTGCTATCTCCGTAGTATGGATGTTCCAGTGGGAATTCGGACTTATCCGCGGTAAGCTCCCCGCAATAATCGGTTGGGAAAACGACGAGCTTCCCATCATAACACTCTATGCGCTTTATATCCCGATTTTCATCAGCATGATGATCAAGTCCAAGGATCTTCACCCCGTAAAGAGATTCGTGTTCCCCTCTCTCTCTATCGCGGCATGTCTGTTTATGATATTCTCTGCATTCTATGCTTACAAGATCCAGGCACTTTACTATCTGATCATCTTCACGATAATTATGCTTATCGGTCTTATGTTCTACAGAGATAAAAAGGGCAAGTCCTTCATATATAGATTCTTCTATAAGTAATAAAAAATACATCGTTTATAATCTAAAAATAAAAGTCCAAAGGAAAGAGATTTTGTTTGCCGAGATCTCCGTTCTTTGGACTTTTATTATATCTTTTATTTTAGCACTTGTAATATTCGATAGGTTAGTATATAATGAAATCGTTAGCTAATACCGGTATGGAAAGGGGCACGACAATGTTCAAAACAAGGATAACATCCTCGCAAGAAAAGATATTTATAGAGGATAAGATAACCGCTTTCTCATCGATTGAGAGTCTTTCGGTACTTAAGGGTGAGCGATTCTCGATCCAGCTTTTGTACGTGGATGAGGGACCGGATTATACGTTTGACGTACGCCCATTTGTAAATCTGACACTTGGCGGCTCATTGGCAAGGTACTCAACGGTGCGCGACGTAAGAAACGTACCGGTAGACCGCCCCATACACCCGGAGCGTCACGATGACGGTTACCTCCGTAAAACAGCAGGAATCTATCCCGATCTGCTCACGCCTCTGCGCTACGGCGGTAAGGTAGTGGTAGGCCGCGATAAGCTCCGCTCCATTTGGATAGAAATAGACACGGAAGGTACGCTAACGGGTGTGCAGGATCTATCCGTTACGCTCTCACACGGTGACTTCTCAGTAACCGAAAAATTCACGGCAGATATTATTCCTGTCGAGCTTTCGAATAATGGAATGATGTATACGCAATGGTTCTACTGCGACTGCTTAGCATCCTATTACAACGTATCCGTGTGGTCGGAAAGACATTGGGAAATCATCGAAAACTTCGCACGCCTCTATGCTAAGCGCGGCAGAAATATGATCTATACTCCACTTCTGACACCCGCACTCAACGTACTTCCTCCCTACGAACGCGTACCGAGTCAGCTTGTTGATGTAACTTTGAAGGACGGTGAATACACCTTCGGTTTCGATAAGGTTGACCGCTGGATAGATATGTGCGACCGTATCGGAATCGAGTATCTCGAGATCTCGCACTTCTTTGATCAGTTCAAGGCGGCACATTCCGCGAAGGTATACGCAACCGCGGATGGTGAAATAAAGCAAATATTCACCTGGGATACTCTCTCCGATGATCCCGAGTACGTGCGTTTCTTACGCAAGATGATCTCTGCGTTCGTATCGCATATGAGGGCGCGCGGCGACGACAAAAGATGCTACTACCACATCTCGGATGAGCCTCATATCGACCTTATAGACCATTACACCAAAATCAAAAACAGCATAGCAGATCTTATCAGCGAATACCCGATAATGGATGCTCTGTCAGACTACGATTTCTACAAATCCGGCGTACTTTCCACCCCCGTACCGCTTACGTCACGCATTAAGCCTTTTATAGAAGCAGGTGTTGAAAATTTGTGGACCTATTACGCATGCGGAGAGCTTGTCGGCTACTCAAACTGTTACGTTGCTATGCCATCATGGCGCACACGTTCACTCGGTATGCAGCTCTACAAGTACAATCTCCACGGATTCCTGCACTGGGGCTACAACTACTATAACAACCGCGCCTCGGGAGATGCAATCAACCCATACCTTGATCTTGGCGGTGAGGACTGGGTACCTGCGGGAGATACCTTTATTGTCTACCCCGGTGGTGACGGTGCGCCGCTTGAATCGATCCGCTCGCTTACTATGGATGAGGTAATGCAGGATGTACGTGCTATGCGTACTGCCGAACGTTATACTTCACACGGGGAGGTAGTAAAGGCTATGGAAGATGCTCTCGGAAGAGAGATCACATTTGAAAGCTGTACGTTTTCCTCAAATGAAATGCTCCGTGTCCGTAAGGCGGTAAACGATATAATCAAAGCTAACGTATAAGACAATTCATCAGATAGTATAATACCAAAAGCAAAACGAGTTCCCAACAAAACGGGAACTCGTTTTTATAACACATCTTATTAAAGGTTATAATACTTATCAAACTCAGCGGGGTGAGGAATCTTGGACATTTCGCTGCACTCTGCTCTCTTGGTCTTGATGAAGTTCTTGATAAGCTCCTCGGGGAATACACCGCCTGCGGTGAGGTAGTCGTGATCACTCTCGAGTGCATCGAGTGCATCGTCAAGTCTTGCGGGAAGATGGCTAAGCTTTGCCTTTTCCTCATCGGAGAGGTGATAAAGGTTCATATCATAAGGACCCCATCCGTTTGCGTGGGGATCGATCTTGTTCTTGATACCGTCGAGACCTGCCATAAGGATAGCTGCGTAACAGAAGTAGGGGTTGCAGGTAGCATCGGGATTACGAAGCTCAAAGCGACGCTTATCGGGACTCTTAGCATATGCGGGGATACGGATTACAGCCGATCGGTTAGAGGTCGCGTAGCCAACGGTAACGGGTGCCTCAAAGCCGGGAACAAGACGCTTAAACGAGTTAGTTGAGGGGTTGGTGATAGCACAGAGCGAATCTATGTGCTTAAGAAGTCCGCCCATAAAGTAGTGTGCGGTCTCGGAAAGATGTGCGTAACCGTTATCATCGGAGAATACGGGAACACCGTCCTTGAGAAGAAGCATATGCACGTGCATACCGCTGCCCGCCTCACCGTACACAGGCTTGGGCATAAAGGTTGCGCTCTTGCCGTACTTAAGTGCGGTGTTATGGATGATGTACTTGATCATCATAGTATTATCTGCCATAGTAGACATCTTACCAAGCTGAGGCTCGATCTCATACTGACCGGATGCTGCAACCTCGGGGTGATGATAGTTTATCTCAATGCCCGCGTCAAGCATATGCATTACCATCTCGCTACGGCACTCATAAGATGTATCAAAGGGCTTTGCAATATGATAGTTCTTCTGCTTGGGAACTACAACGCCCATACCATCTGTCGCGCTGTTCCAATACGATTGCTTTGCATCAATAGCGAAGCCGATCTCATTACTGCTCACTTCCCAACCCACGTTGTCGAAAAGATAGAACTCAAACTCGGGGAGAATGAGCATAGTATCTGCAATACCGAGATCCTGCATATACTTTTCTGCCGCAAGAACGATGTTTCTCGGATACTGAGGAAGCGGTCTGTTCTCGGGAGAGTCGATAATCATAGCGTTACCCGTCATAGTGAGGGTAGGTATGCTGCAGAAGGGATCGATCATTGCAGTGTCGGGATCGGGAATGAATACCATGTCGCTCTTCTCTACAACTGCGTAGCCGTAGTTGGAAGCGTCAAAGCCGATGCCGTACTTCATAGTCTCCTCGGAGAAGTTCTCCGCGGGAATGGTCACGTGACGGTATTGACCGTTGATATCAACCATTTTGAAGTCAACCATTTTTACGTTATGCTCTTTGATAAGAGCAATTATATCCTGTACACTTTTTGACATAAGGTCCTCCAAATTGTATTATCTTGTCTATTATACCATTATATAAGAATAATGTCAAGGTGTAAATTAATCTATGACGTCATATCCCGCATCGGTGATTGCCGTGCGGCACACGTCGATTACATCTTTGGTGAGTACAAGCTCAACCGTGCCCGACTCGTGACTTGGAGTTGCAGAAACAACGCCGTCAATTGCCTCGCACGCCTTCTTTACTCTTGCCTCACAGTGAGGACACATCATTCCATCAACTTTTATAGTTACGTTCATCTCTTTTTTCTCCGTATTCTCTGTATTATTTACTTGGTTTTTCTCTGTATTATCCGCATTTTCTTCACACGGTATGGTATTAACGGTTATTTTCTTGGGTTTCCACAGATTCAGTCTCAAAGCGTTTGTTACTACCGAAAAGCTTGATAGACTCATCATTGCAGCACCTATCATTGGACTTAAAGAAAGTCCGAAAAGGCCTGCAGCCAATGGAATGCCAAGACAGTTATAAGCGAAAGCCCAGAAAAGGTTTTGTCTGATATTTCTAAGCGTTGCTCTGCCTATACCGATAGCGTAAGCTACCTCAAGTGTTCCTTTACCCATAACTACGATATCTGCAGAATCTATCGCTATATCCGTACCTCTGCCTATTGCAATACCTACGTCAGCCCTTGTCAGAGCGGGGGCATCGTTTATGCCGTCCCCCACCATACAAATCTTACCCGACTTCCTAAACTCACGTATGGTCGCTTCTTTCCCGTCAGGCAGTACTCCTGCAATAACCTCGTCTATGCCCACTTCTTTTGCTATTGCACATGCCGTGCGCTCGTTATCCCCGGATAACATAATTACTCTTATACCCATAGCTTTGAGGTAAGCCACACTCGCCTTTGCATCCGGCTTAAGATTATCTCTTAAAGCAATGGTGCCTATATATTTCCCGTCAAGCAAAAATGCAATCGGTGTTTTTCCGTCTTTTGAAAGCCTGTCTGCAAGTGATGTGGGTACATTGTCACAAAGCTCTATCGCGGCGGAAAAGCTAAGACCTTTGATTTCTTTTTCGCCTATTTTACCACACACGCCCCTACCCGTGAGTGATTTGAAGTCAGAAACCTCCTTGGCAAAGATTCCTTTATTCTCTGCATATTTAACAATAGCGCGAGCCAATGGATGCTCGCTCTTTTTCTCAATCGAAAGTGCTAAAGCTATAAGCTCTACATCGTCGAATCCGTCCGAAGGAATTACATCACACACCTCGGGCTCGCCAAGTGTGATTGTGCCAGTTTTATCAAGCACCACCGTATTAACTCTGCCCGACTCCTCAAGAGCCGCAGCCGTCTTGTAGAGAACTCCGCGACGCGCACCTACACCCGAGCTTACCATAATTGCTACAGGAGTAGCAAGTCCAAGCGCACAGGGACAACTGATAACAAGGACAGAAATTGCACGTGCTATGGCAAAACCGAAGCTCTCACGAGCAATAAGCCAACCAACAAGTGTCAAAATCGATATTGCCATAACCGAAGGCACGAACACCGCAGAAACCTTATCTGCAAGCTTTGCGATCGGTGCTTTTGAGCTTGATGCTTCCTTTACCATTTCTATTATATTCGAAAGCACAGTACCCTCACCGACCTTTGTGGCACGAGCGGTAATAAATCCGGATTTATTAATACTTCCGCCGTAGATATTATCTCCTAATAATACATCACGGGGGATGCTTTCGCCTGTCAGCATAGACTCGTCAATTGCACTCGATCCGGATATAACCACGGCATCGGTAGGTATGCTCTCTCCCGGTCTAATAACGAAAATATCGCCTACCTTTACGTCGTCTACGGAAACGACATTTTCCTCGCCGTCGATAAGCAGAGTTGCGTACTTACCTTTAAGATTCATCAAAGCCTTTAGTGCATCCGTTGTCTTCCCCTTGGCGCGGGATTCAAGCATCTTACCAAGAGTTATCAAAGCAAGTATCATTGCCGCAGACTCAAAGTACAATTCATGAAGATATAAAGAACCGTCAGAACCACCGCGTATATCGTAGCTCATAGCTATAAGCATTGCGAAACTATAGCCAAAGGATGCAAGAGATCCAAGCGAAACAAGTGTATCCATATTGGGCGCGCGGTGTGTAAGCCCCTTAAATCCGCTAATAAAGAAACGTTGATTTATAACCATAACCACGGCGGCAATCAGCATTTGTATAAGTCCGTTTGCCATAGCATTATGATCGAAGGGAGATGATAAACCTATCATATGCCCCATTGAGAAGTACATTAGTATAATAACAAGTCCAAGTGAAGTAAAAAGCCTGATTAAGAGAGCCTGGGTATCTCTATCGCCCTCATCTTCTTTACTTTCTTCATTTTGCTGCACATTGGAATCAATACCATATCCGGCTTCAGTAACTGCAAAAATAACCTCATCTCTTGTAGCGGTTCCCGATACCGACATATCTCCAGTTAAAAGATTTACCGAGCATGTTTCAACACCGGCAAGCGAGCCAACAGCCTTTTCGACTCTCGCTGAGCAGGCGGCACAGCTCATACCTGTAACCTTAAATTTTTCCATTATTTCATAAACCTCGCTACAACCTCAACAAGTTCGTCAAGGACTTCATCCTTACCTGCAAGTACGTCGTCTTTTACACAGGACTTTACGTGACTTTCAAGAAGAGCCTTTGAAAAAGCAGTCATAGCTGATGAAATTGCCTGCACCTGAGTAAGAATATCAACGCAGTAAACATCACGCTCTACCATCCCGGAAAGTCCCCTGACCTGCCCTTCAATACGGTGCAACCTATTTATCAACGCTTGCTTTTCTTCATTTGTGCGGCACTTGTACGTGTGACAGTTGCCACAGCATTCTCCGTTTTTATTCATTTTAGCATTCTCCTTTAAATATAAGTTCAAAGCACAGTATCGTTTATTATTTCTACACCTATTATATACCCCCTCGGGGTATTTGTCAATATGTTTTCTTTGTTTTTGACTCACATATCGTAAATCCCGACCATTCTTTGACTTCATCCAATCTTTTTATATAATATAAGATGGGCAAAAGCGAACTACTGTTCGTTTTTGCCCATCTTTATTTACATTTATCCGAATTTTACCGTAAGATCGTCATTATACGGCAGTAATACTATAGCATCAGCATCATACTTTTCCTTAACGGTTACATCAGGAATATACACATCCACAGAGGAAGAGAATAGATAGTCTGAAGCATTAAAATAAAAGTCTTCAAAGAAGTGATTGAACGCATCCTTTTGATATGCTTTGTCGACAAGTTCGCACTTATAGATAAAGCAAACGCCTATATCTACCTCACACTCGGCATAATCACCAACCTCCATAGAAAGCGCAAGCTCTACAATCTTGGGAGCATCAAGTGCAAACTCTTGGGAATATGAGGACTCATATGAAAAATAATATCCTTCTCTGTTGGCTTGAGGATTCCAATCGCCGAACTCCTTGCTCACATATTGATCAAACAGATCTTCGTCCATCCACTCTGCCATAAGCTCGTTTTCAGCATTGTAAATAAGTGTTTTTATGCGTTCTATTTGACCTTGAATTTCAGCCTTTCTATCCTCGCTAAACTCGGAATACACCTGTTTTCCCGTATCGGGATCAATGGCATAATCACCTTCTGTGCGTATGAACATCAACTTAACTCTTGAGTAGGCGCTTTCATAGTACTCGTCACACTCAGCAGAGAACAGCCCCGAGGAAAGAGCACTTCCGTCATAACCAAAAATTACGGCTTCTGCCATTTCATACTTGTAAAGTATTTCCGCCGCGCTCTTGAAATCACGATAAGTAAAGCCCATTTTCTCTGCCATCTCGTTGAAGTCGTTAACGTCTCCGTATGCTCTATATTGAAGCACCTCGCTCACAGCTTTTTCAATAACCGCTTTATCATCTTTTGAAAGACGGGTGTTTTTGTCAAAAAGATAACTGCCTATCACAACACGTTTAATATATTCCTCGGTGCTTTCAGCGAGTATTTCTCCCCATGTTTTACCATCTTTTGTCTCACTCTGCCAGAAGTAATAAGAGTCATATGAATCGATACCCTGACGCTTCAACATAGACATAAAATCATATTTATACGATGTAGCAAGATAGTTTGCAACCCCCTCGGTAACGTGTATTCCTTTGTATTTCATAACCGAACAGGAATTTTTAACTATGCCTACCGTGCCAAATATAATTCCTACAAGAAGAACTGCTCCAAGGAATGCAGCGGTAAATATTATAAAAACTTTTTTCGACCTGTCGGGGACAAACATCTCCCTTACAGTCCTTTTATCCTTTTCCATAAATTGTCCCTTTTTATAGTTCATTTTTCGGGCATTACCCCATAAGCGTGTAAAATTTATCTCTCGTCAAGCTCATTATTGCTCTCCATGACCTCAACATACTCTGCCATAATTTTAGCCGCAACCGCGGTAGGATCTTCGTCCTTACGAAGTCGGTAAACTATAAGGGGAGATCCCAGTCCCACAAAGGAAAGCGAGCGATTAGAGGCAAACAGCTCTGACCAAACCGAAAGATCCGGTCGCTCGGTAACGAAAGTAAGCTTAAGTCCCGAATGTTCTATTTTCTTGATTCTCGCACGCTCGGCAAGTGCCTTGGCAAGAGCAACGTCCATTAGCCTTTCTACAGTCTTTGGCACGTCACCGAAGCGGTCCTGGAACTCATCGTAAAGATCATCTCTGTCATCCTTGGTTTCAACGAACGATATCTTCTTGTACATCTCCATTCTTGCCGCCGATGACTTGATGTAATACTCGGGTATGTGTGCCGATACAGATATGACTATTTGCGACTCAAAACGTTCTGCCATTGGATCTCCGCGTTCCTCCAGGATAGCCTCGTTAAGAAGCTTTACGTACAGATCATATCCGACGCTTTCAATATAGCCGTGCTGTTCCGCACCGAGCAGATTTCCCGCCCCTCTTATTTCGAGATCGCGAAGCGCTATTTTAAAGCCTGCACCAAACTCGGCAAACTCCTTGATCGCTTCAAGTCGCTTTTCTGCCACTTCATTTAAATGCTTGCCTCTGCGATAGGTGAAGTAGGCGTATGCCTGCCTCTCGCTTCTTCCGACACGTCCACGTATTTGATGCAGTTGCGACAAACCAAAGCACTCGGCATTCTCTATAACAAGCGTATTCGCGTTTGGAAGATCAACACCAGTTTCAACTATCGTTGTACATACGAGTATATCTATTTCTCCCCTGACGAGCATCTGCCAGATATCCTCAAGTTCCTCCTTCTCCATCCTGCCGTGTGCATACGTCACACGTGCCTCGGGAAGTGCTTCAGCTATCCTACCCGCAACAAGGTCGATATCATCAATTTTATTGTAAAGATAAAGCGTTTGTCCGCCGCGTAAAAGCTCACGCCTTAGGGCATCGTTTATTACTTCTTCATCATGTTCAAGAACATAAGTCTGTACGGGACGTCTTTCACCCGGTGCTTCATCAAGCACAGAAATATCGTTTATTCCGCTCATCGACATATTAAGCGTTCTCGGTATTGGAGTAGCGGAAAGCATCAGCGTATCGACATTCTTTGCCATCTCTCGCAATCTTTCCTTTTGCACTACGCCAAAGCGTTGTTCCTCGTCTATGATCAAGAGTCCAAGATCGCGGAATGTCACCTGCTTTGAAAGCAGGGCATGTGTGCCTATGATCAAATCCACAGAGCCTTTTGCGGTACGAGCTATAATATCCGCACGTTCCTTAGGCTTTTTAAAGCGCGATATCATCTCCACCGATACTCCGTATCCTCTCATACGCGAGATGGCGGTCTGATAATGCTGAAGTGCAAGTATCGTTGTGGGCACTAAAAGTGCAACCTGTTTTCCCCCGAGTATTGCCTTAAACGCCGCACGGAGTGCAACCTCGGTCTTACCAAATCCAACGTCACCGCACAAAAGCCTGTTCATGGGAATGGGGCGCATCATATCCGCCTTTATCTCGTTTATGGCAATAAGTTGGGAATCGGTTTCCTCATATTCAAATTCTGCATCGAATTCCGCTTCAAGCTCGGAATCTTTAGGAAAGGCAAATCCCGGTGTCCTCTGCCTTTCGGCATAAAGTTTAATAAGTTGTTTTGCTATATCCTTTACAGCCGACTTTGCGCGAGATTTGGTTCTCTGCCAACCGCCACCGCCCATTTCGGAGAGCTTAACAGTACCGTCCTTGGCACGATCACCGATATATTTGCCTATCATTTCAAGGCGATCACAAGGTACGAATAGCTTATCCGTTCCCGCGTATTTTATAGTAATATAATCTTTTGTTACGCCGTCAACCGTCACGGTCTCAATTCCCTCAAAAAGACCTATACCGTAGTTGGCGTGTACAACGTAATCGCCGACAGAGAGATCGGCGTGGCTCATAATCTTTTTGCCCGCACCGCCGACTCGCTTGAGTATGCGCTGACGACGTCTATGCTGCATTATAGCCTTTCCTTTGTCGACGGACATTGAAAGTACGGCAATTTTCGGACCAAGAAGATCAAAGCCATCGTATGAGCCTACTCCGACGTATATTTCGCCACCCGGGGCCGAGCCTATATCAAAGTCCTCTGTCTTGGAAATGTTATGCGCAAAAATGTCCGAGGTACGTAACGCCTCAACGAGCGACTCCGCTCCCTGCACATTTTCTGATAGAATAAGAGTGCGATACATTCCCTTCTTAAGACTCAAGAGGTCCTCGATGAGCATAGATGCATTGCCATGCCCACCGTAAGAAACAGTTCGTCTTGAACGGAATCCAAAAAGGCCTGCAAGCTTTTCCGTACCAACTCCACCCGCAAATGAGTTTACGTGCACACACACCGAATTTGAAAGTGCCTCGCGGTAAAAGTTCATATCCGCAGTGTATTTTGCCGCTCTTGCACTAACTGTACCAAGTGATACCATCCCCTCGGTATCGGAGGAAAGTTTGCCTATCCGTTTTTCTGCATTTTCACGGCATCCATTAGTTCCTACAACGAGTATAACGGAACGCTTTTTCTCATTAAAGTAGTCAAAAAGACAACTATTGTTTTCATATATAATTCCTAAATACTTGTCACGGAAGTCTAATCCCATTCCCGATTTTGCGAGGGTCAACTCTCGCTCGAGTTTCTCTTTTATCTCATCGGATGACTCCGGACGTTTTAAAAGCTTTTCGATCTCTCTTACTATTCTCTCTCTTGCATCATTATTTACAACTACTTCACAAGCGGGCAGAAGCGAAATATCCTTTAACTGAGATAGTGCTCTTTGAGATACCGGATCAAAGGATGCAAGCCTATCTACCTCATCGCCAAAAAACTCTACTCGACACGGATAAGACGTGTCGGCACCCCAAAAATCTACAATACCGCCGCGACGTGCAAACTGGCCGCGACTCTCCACAGAATCAACAGAAGCAAAGCCCATTGATACAAGCTTTTGTGCAAGGGATTCCGGCGAAATCTCGTCACCAAGCTTTAAGGAAAGCGAGAGTGCACAGAGCACATCCCTCGGCATAGTATATCCAAGTGCCGCCGCAGGCGTAGTAACGACAGCGTCAAGCAAGCCATTACCTATAGACGACAACACGTTTAGCCTCTCACGATCAATATCATGGGAGGCTGAAATGTTATGAAAAACAAGTTCACGCGGCTTAAATTCCGCGGCGCGGAGATTCGATCGCTGAAGTAATGAGCAAAGCTCACTTCTTTCACCGTCGTCCGCTGTCAGGATGAGCATAGGGCCTTCATTAAGCGCGGTGACTTCCCTGACTGTCTCTGTGATAAAGGCACTCTCCGCTCCGCCCGAAAGTCCGTTAATTACAATCGGCAAGGGAGTCCTTGACTTTATGTCCGAGACAAGACAATCGAGAAACGCGGAGTATTCTCTGTCCTGACGTATGATTTTTGATATGTTCATTTTTTCTCCGTTTGAGAAAGTGTATTATCTACTTAGAATACCTCTGCATCGCGTCGTCAATCTTACCTTCCGCGATAAGTCTTGCCGCACCAAGGATGTCCTCACGCTTTGCATCAATCAAGTCGCTGTGATCCTTAGGTAGCTTGCCAAGTACCCAATCAGCAAGGTCGTATTCAGGCGACGGCTTCTTACCAACACCTATCTTTACCCTCGGGAATTCCTCGGATGAAAGATGTGCAATAATGCTCTTAAGTCCGTTGTGACCACCCGCAGAGCCCTTACGACGTATACGCATCATACCGGGATCAAAGCTGATTTCATCGTGCAAAATCAATACACGCTCCGGGGGTATCTTGTAAAATGCCGCCGCCTCGCCTATCGCAACACCGGAGTTATTCATATAGGTCTGTGGCTTCATTAGAAGTACTCTTACCTCACCCATTTTAGCCTCAGCGGTAAGCGCGTGGAACTTGGCGCGATCAATACGCACCCCGAGTTTTTCGGCAATATAATCTATGGCAACAAAGCCGACGTTATGACGCGTCCTTTCATACTGTGCACCGGGATTGCCAAGACCTGCGATAATTACGCTGACGGGAGTTGTATCCGTCGGCTTCTCTATTTTTTTAAACAAGTCAAAGATGTTACTCATTTTTCCTCTTTTTCCATTTCGTCAAGCTCTTCTATCCATACTGCTGCAGAAGCATCCGAAGGCATAAGAAGTGCCCCTCTCGGAGAAACCGAAATACAGCTTACCTTTGGTCCGTCGGGCAGACAAGAGCGCTTGAACTGCTGACTAATAAAGCGGCGTACAAACACACGCAGCCAGCCTAAAATCGTTTTATTGTCGTACACGCCTTCAAAGACTTTCTTCGCAAGCTCATAGATCTCGCGCGGCGACATTCCGCCGTTGAGCGTGTAATATATGAAGAAATCGTGCAGCTCATAAGGGCCTACAAGTTCCTCTGTACATTGTGCTATCTCTCCGTCCTTGGGTGGCAAAAGCTCGGGGGATACCGGAGTTGCAAGTATATCATCAAGCACATCCGAAATTTGAGTACTCTTTGCTCTTTCCTCTGCCGAATACACCTCTACAATACGTCTTACCATAGTCTTTGGAACGGATGCGTTTACCGCATACATCGACATATGGTCACCGTTGTAGGTTGCCCAACCAAGGATAAGCTCAGACAAATCACCAGTACCTACGACGAGTCCGCCTACCATATTTGCAATATCCATAAGGACCTGAGTTCTCTCTCTTGCCTGCGCATTTTCATAGGTTACGTCGGTGGTAATACCGTCGTGTCCGATATCCGAGAGATGCTGGGTTACACTTGCCTTGATATCCACGGTGCGGAAGCTTACGCCGAGTGCTTCGGATAACTTCTCAGCATTGGACTTGGTTCTTTTTGTTGTACCGAAGCACGGCATCGTAACACCGATTATATTTTTTCTGTCCATTCCGATAATATCGGCAGCTCTTGCACATACAAGAAGTGCCAGAGTCGAGTCAAGACCGCCGGAAACTCCGATAACCATAGCCTTTGAATACGAGCGATTAATTCTTGCCGCAAGTCCCTGTGCTTGTATTTCAAATGCAGCAAGGCATGCCTCTGTTTGATCTTCTTCCTTGCGAGGCAAGAACGGATTTTGAGAAAGCTCTCCGACTCCGTTAAAGTCATATAAGCTAATGTTGTTTTCACTGATCGGAGCTTTGCCAATTCTGACGTCGGCCACGACAAGATTATCAAGAGCAAACGGCAACGCCTCAGCAAGAACTTCACCTCGGTCAGCGATGATGTTATGAGCCGAATACACGGCGTCTGTAGTACTCTCTCCAACACCGGAATTTACCTTTACGCACACATTTCCCGTAAAGGCACTAAGACTTTTTGCAACAGAAAGATCAATTTTTCTTTCCATCATCTCGGCCTCTTTGGCTCTTGGAAAAACATCTATGTCTGCAACACGGAATATATCGTATGCACCCCATACCGCAACTGTAATTTTACCGAAAGGAAGTGTAATACGGCCGCCTTTTGTCACCTTTAAGCTGCATCCTAAGTACTGTATTTTCCCCTTTAAGTGGCCGGGCGTGTTAAAATATCTCGCATCTCCCTCACCCGGGACAAGGTCGATCAGTTTTCCTTTGTACACCGCGGCAATACAGTTGTAGAGTCCGTCCTCAAGCTGTGCGGGTACGCCGACAAGGCTCACCATATCAAGCTCTTTGGTCGCGGAAATATACTCAATGAGCGCATCCTCCGCTCTGTCAAGGAGCGGCGCAAAGCGAAACAGATCACCGCAGGTAGCACCCGTCAGGGTAAGCTCGGGAAAGGCGAGCAAGGATACTCCCGCCTCGGCAGCTCTTTTAGCCTCGCGTATACACTCTTTAACGTTATATGATACGTCGGCAAGTCTGATTTTCGGGGAGACTGCGCCTACTTTTATCGTTTTAATTTTGTTAGCCATCATTTAATTCTCCTTTATGAGAATAAGCTCCTTTGCATAAGGAAGGTTCTCTATCGCTTTGCAAAGCACGTGCCACTCGTCAAGCTTATGATGACGGCGCGCGTAGTAGATATTTATAAGTACCTCATAGTTGAGTGTAACTGTCCTCATCTGGTTATAAGAAGTGGGAAGAAGCTGAATTATATTGTGCCACGCAGCTTTATCCTTAGTTTCGTTATATTTAACACGCTCCCCCTCGAGGAAGGCGATAAGCGAGTCAAGACAGGCGAGAGCCTCGTCGGTCATCTTATCGTATGAGAAGTCCTCTCTCTCAATAGGCTTTGCGTGTATCTTGTGCATAGTTGAGCAGGAATTGGCAACAGTTCCAACCTTGTAGGTATCAAATTCCTTCCACCAATAGAAGGGGGCTGTGATATCCATAGACACTATGATCTGTCTAAGGAATTTTCTGTGATCGCTGCCGGCAACAGCAAGACGGTGTGCCAAGGAAAGATCATTTTCTCCAAGCACAAAATTGCCATTATCGTCATAGTAAGAATCCATCTTTGCCCAGCTGTTCATAGGATTTCTCGCGCCTCTTATAGCGTTTTCCATATTCATTACCGAGATTCTCTCAACCTTAAGCATCCTTTTCCTCCAACATATGCCCTTAGGGCATACTTACTCATATTATCACATTATATTGTATCATATATTCAATATAATGTCAATCAATTAAATATAAAAAACACGGCCTTCATAGTGAAAACCGTGTTTTAAATTTTGATACAAATTATCAGGTTATATATAGAATTTCACATACCAAATAACCGTAAAGATCAGACCTACCGCAAAGAAGATCGAGCCGGTGACAAGAAGACAATGATCACCTGACGGCTTTTTCTTTTCGGCAAGCTTGCGCTCGCGGTATTTAGCGTACACCTCGTGATTTTTTCTGCCCATAGGAATGAAGATCTGAGCAACGCTCTGCAAAACATAGCTTACTCCGATCAAAGCACCTTCACCGCTGATATACATCATAGCGGCAAGGAACAGAAAGATCATACCCGAGATAGAAAATCCATCGGACAAGACCTGCATATTCACGGAAATGCTATCCGTGAAAAATCCTCTTATCCAAAATACGACAAACGTAATGAGTGCAGCAACACCGAAGCAAGAGCCGTATTTTATTAACAACGCCTTAGTAGTTTGTTTCACTGCATCTTCCATCCATCAGTTATTTGATAATTCCTGCCTGTATTTTTCTTCCTCCTCATCATTGCAGTAAACAAAATGTCCGGGTGCAATTTCACGGAAGGAGGGCTCATTAATTGAGTAATCATGCTCTGCAATAGGATTGTAGGTAATTCTCTCTCTCTCCTTCTCCGAAATGGGATCGGGAAGAGGAATAGCAGAAAGAAGCGATCTTGTATAAGGATGAAGAGGATGTGCAAAGAGCTCATCGGACGATGCCATCTCTACCATCTTACCAAAGTACATAACGCCTATTCTGTCAGAGAAATACTTAACAACTGAAAGGTCGTGCGCGATAAAGAGTATCGTCAAACCGAGCTTTTCCTTAAGGTCGTTAAGAAGGTTGATAACCTGCGCCTGAATTGAAACGTCAAGAGCTGAAACAGGCTCGTCTGCAATAATCATCTCGGGCTGCATAATAACAGCTCTTGCAATACCGATACGCTGCTTCTGTCCGCCGGAGAACTCGTGGGGATACCTGTCCGCGTGCTCTCTTACAAGACCTACAAGCTCAAGCATCTCGTATACCTTTTCGTTGATCTTGTCCTTATCCTTCTCGCCCTGAATGATCAAGCCCTCAGCTATGATATCTCTTACCGTCATACGGGGGTCAAGAGAAGCTACGGGATCCTGGAAGATCATCTGAATCTGAGTGATAAGCTTGGTATTCTTAGCCTTGCGCTTCTCTTCCTTATATTCGTTAGTAAGAGTTGCAAGTCTTTCCGAATCGCATGCATCCTTTGCCTCATTGATGAGGGGAAGATACTTTTCGTCAACAGCCTTGACGAGCGAGTCGGCATATCTTTTGTCAATGTGCTTTTGATCTGCTCTTGCAGACTCAATCTTTGCCTTATTCTCCGCAACTACCTCGGCAAGCTGTGCCTTGATAATAGCGATCTTCTCATCATTAGCCGCCTTATTATCGGGAGCAGTCTTGGTGTCGGCAAGGAGCTGGGATATCTCAGCCTTAGCCTTAGCGCGAGCTTCCTTAATAGCATCCTTGTAAGAGCGGATACCGGCACAAATTCTGTGTCCCTTAAAGTAAACGTCACCGCCGGTAGCCTCATAAAGCTTGATTATGGTACGACCCGTGGTGGTTTTTCCGCATCCGGACTCACCAACAAGACCGAATGCCTCACCCTTTTTGATATCAAAGGTTACGTTGTCAACCGCCTTGAGATCTCTGTGTCCCATACGGAAATACTGACAAAGATGGTCAACTTTTAATAATACTTCGTTATTGTTCTCCATTTTTGCCTCCTCTTTCCTTCATTCGATTGATTCTCTCAGTGATGATCTTAGGTATCTCTACCTTAGGTGCGTTGGGGTGGAGCAGCCAGGTTGCCGCATAATGTGTAGGAGAAACCTCGTACATTGGAGGCTGCATCTCAAAGTCGATCTCAAGCGCATACTTATTTCTCTCTGCGAACGCATCTCCAACGGGGGGGTAGATCATATTCGGGGGTGTACCGGGAATTGCCTCAAGCTTCTCATTGGTATCAAGATCGGGCATGGACGAAAGCAGAGCCCATGTGTAGGGATGCTGAGGATTATAGAATACCTCTTCGCTCGTGCCGTATTCCACTATCTTACCTGCATACATAACGGCAATTCTATCCGCCATGTTAGCAACAACGCCAAGGTCGTGAGTAATGAAGATAATGGAAAGATTATGCTCCTTCTTGAGCTTATTGATAAGCTCGAGTATCTGAGCCTGAATGGTAACGTCAAGAGCCGTTGTGGGCTCGTCGCAGATAAGAATATCGGGGTTAGCGGAGAGCGCGATAGCGATTACTATTCTCTGTCTCATACCGCCGGAGAACTCGAAGGGATACTGTCTGTAGCGGATACGAGCCTCGGGAATACCAACCTCTTCCATGAGCTTGATAGCCTTTTCCTTAGCAATACGCTTAGTAAGAGTGTAGACAACCTGAGAAGCCTTTTCTTTAAGGTAATCAACGATTTCTACACATCTCTTGTCGGCATCAAAGGAACCGTTGCTTGCAATATCCTGACTGAACTTGTTAATTACGCGATTTATGATGGAAACGATAGTTTCTATCTGCTGATTGAGATCGCCGATAGATTTGGGAACTACCTTCCAGTCTACGGTCTTGCCCTTAGCAAGAAGCGCCTCTCTCTTCGCAGTCTGACGTGCAAAGCGCTCTTCCTCCTTCGGGTTATTTTTGACGTAGAAGAAATACTTTTCAATTTCTCTTTCAAGTGCGCCGCCAAAAGTATAAGCCAAGTTATCCTTGATAACCGCAAGAGGATCGATAGCAGCGCGTACGCTCTTGTTAACGTTCTTACACATCGCCATAGCCTCATTCTCGGTAAAGTTACCGGCACGGAAGAAATCTATGGCTTTTTGTAAATCATTGATTGCATTTTCCTTATTATTAAGGGTCTTTTTATTAGAATACTCTACTGCAATATTCTCGAGACTAAGGAACTCGGTCATATAATCTTCCATAAGGAAGTTGTACGCCATCTCGTTTGCCTCATCGGCAGGCATGGTGCTGAGATCTGCCTCGGGATGCTTGATAAGATAGTAGCCTATTCTGAAGAAGTTGTAATGAGGCTGCTCAAGCATCTCAGAGCAAAGCGCACGAATACTCTTTATAACGCTCACGGTTTCTTCATCTGCCACGCGATTAAGAGTAGTCATAGTTACTATCTTCTTCACAGAATCTAAGACGGAAACCTTAGCCTTCTCAGCCTTTTTCACAGCCTTCAGCTCGGAAAGCAACGCATTTAGCTTATCCATATAGTTAGCTGCGAAGTATTTATCGTTGACCGCCTTCATCTTACGCTCGATAAGAGTAAGATTAGCATCTACGTCGATATTCTGATTCTTATCAAACATGAAGATAAAATCATCCGCGATTGCTATCAATTCCTCAGCAGCCGTGCGTGAATCGTTATAGCTATCCTCAAGCTTGATTGCCAAAATGTTGAACTTATCGAACATCTTGGTATACTCGTCAACGTCATTTGCGGAATACTTAGCGTTACCCTGCTCGGCAAGTGCATGCTTCATAGTATCGGCGAGCGCCTTTAAGAGAGTGTTGAACGCTATACGGCCCTCCTTACGGTTAGCCTTGTTCTTAAGAAGCATTGCCTCAGTGATCTGCTTTCCGATACGCATGATCGGGTTAAGGGATGAAAGCGGATCCTGGAAGATCATCGCAATCTTATCACCTCTGAGCTTGTGCATCTCCTCCTCGGGAATTCTGAGAAGATCCTGACCGTCGTAAAGTATCTCTCCGCCCTCACAAATAGAGTTTCCTGCGGAAATTCCTATGATTGCCTTAGAGGTAACGGATTTACCGGATCCTGACTCACCAACGATCGCGAAGGTCTCGCCCTTGTAAAGATCGAAGGGAATGTTACGAACAGCCTGAACCTTTCCTGCATCGGTACGGAAGGACATTTTTAAGTTATTAACTGATAATTTTACTTCTTTATTCATCTTAATCCTCCGATCCTCTGAGCGACGGGTTGAACGCATCACGCAGACCGTTTCCAAACAGGTTGAAGCTAAGCATCAACATACATAAGAACATACAGGGGAAGAATGCAACGTAAGCTGCGCCGGGCTTAACAACAGCTTCCTTTGCAGCAGCAATAAGTGTACCTACACTCGTGATATTTCCTGCCTCGAGGTTGATAATACCGAGGTAAGAAAGGCTGGTTTCAGAATAGATCATTGCAGGAATAACAAGAGCCATACTCGTTACGATAGTACCAAGACCGTTGGGGAAGATATGCTTAAACATAACTCTCTTGTCGCTTGCACCAAGTGTTCTCGCGGCGAGAACATATTCCTGATTCTTGAAACGGTAGAACTGCATACGGGTCGTACCTGCCATTCCGATCCATCCTGTTGCGAAGAACGCGATAAACAGAACGATTATACTTTGAATGTTAGATAGCTGATATAATCCATTTTTCAAAATAAATTGACCCATATGATATTTCAAGAGCGTGATCGTGATCATTGTAGGAACTGAGCCGAGAATATCCGTGAATCTCTCCATAAACAGGTCAGTCTTGCCGCCGAAGTATCCGGCGATAGATCCCCAGATAACACCAACTACAAAGTTAGAAACGGCAACGATGAGTGCGAAAATAAAGGAGAATCTCGCACCGTGTGAAAGACAAGCAAAGATGTCCTTACCGGTTTTAGTAGTACCGAACCAGAAGGTAGGATCGCTAATACCGTCCTTAAGGACCTCGGTATGCTCGTAGGTATAGTACTCATAGTAATCAACTCTTACCTGAACACCGGTGTCAATATTATAGCCGTAGGAGTAGAAATACGTTT
Source organism: Eubacteriales bacterium (assembly GCA_045634385.1). Taxonomy (GTDB): domain Bacteria; phylum Bacillota; class Clostridia; order Oscillospirales; family CAG-272; genus UBA1740. The sequence goes on from JAZRAE010000103.1 coordinate 25,362, forward strand.
TTCCGTCCTTGCCTACTACACCGTCTTCGCCTTCAATTCTCAACGAATTATACTCAGGCATAAGACCGGATTTCTTTCCTTCTTCATACTTCCAATAATTAGTTACGATTTTGCCCTCGCTGTTTATTACAGGACGGAGAATTGACGCCTTAGGATTCTCAACCTTATAGTAAATGTTGGCATCACTTTGATTCGTGGTCGTCATCGACGCTCTGTAATCTCTGTCAAGGACAGGATAAATAACCTGACGTCCGGTTCTGTTCTGGTATTCCTGAATTTTATTAAACTCATCTAATGATATCAGCTTGTACTTAAAGCCTACACCGTAATAGGTATCAAATCTATAGCTGTATAGGGTTTGATCACTGTTGACATACCAAATGCCGTCCTTGATAACGTCCTTGCCGGTCTCCTGAGCAAGAGCATAGTCCTTGAGGAATGCAACATAGCTTACGTTACTCTTTTGCTTGCATCCGTCCCAAAAATTAATACTGCTGTTTGCAAACACGTTTAATCTCGGAGTTGCGTACATAAACGTCTGATCGTAATACGAAGGAGTGAAGGGGGTAAAGAGCGGTGCAAGGATGGCAAACAGTACTAACATCATAACTACTACACCACCTACAACTGCGCCCTTGTTCTTACAGAAGCGACGAAAAGCGCCCTGGAAATAGCTGACAGGCTTAGTCTCAAACTTACTGTCGTGCTTAAAATCGTTTTTATCCGCGAATCTAAATTTTTCTGCGGGGATATTATTGATATTTGTCATTTCCATAATTATTTAGCCCCCATTCTGATTCTCGGATCGATAAATCCGTAGCTTATGTCTATAACTATGCCCGCAGTCAAGCCGATCAAGGTATAGAAGCCTGACAGAAGCATAAAGAAATCGTAATCCTGGAAGTTGATAGAATTAAGATAAAGTCCACCAACACCGTTAATTCCAAACATACTTTCAATAATGAGAGAACCGGAAAGAACTCCGATAAACTCACTCAAGATAGACGGGAAGATAACTACCATAGAGTTACGCATAGCGTGTCTGAAGATAGCCTGTCCCCTGGTCAAGCCCTTGGTTCTCGCAAGGAGCATAAACTCACCTGTCAAAACCTCGGACAACTCAGCACGGGTATAGCGTGCATAGCCTGCAATAGAGCCAAGGCAAAGCGCAAATACTGCAGGAAGCATTGAGTGGAACACCTCCCAAGTGAAATAGTCATCACTTGTTAACATAGTCGTTGGGAACCAACCCAGCTTATAACACGGTACGTACAGTATTAAAAGCGCAAGGATAATAGAAGGAACGGAGATCAACAAGATAATAAAGATGTTGATAAGCTGATCCTGCCACTTATTCTTCTTAAGCGCGGCAATGATACCGAGACCAAGACCGATCGGTACACCAATAAGTGTGGAATAAATGTTGATAAGAATTGTAGGGGGAAGATGGCTTACGAATACCTCCCAAACGTTCATGTTAGAATATTCTGCATAGGTAGTCACAATACCGAAGTCACCCTCGGTTACGATTCTCTTAACATAATTTCCTAACTGAATAATAATCGGAACACGATCATATGTGTACGTGCCGTTAGCACCTTCCTTAATATTGGTGATCCAGCCTCTGCCCTCAAGGATCTTGTAGGCAACGAGGGGGTCCTGTCCCGGGAGAACATTTACCGGAATCGGAAGAAGCTTAATAAGCGTAAAACACATCGTGAAAATGATGATGAATGTGAAAAGCATCAATCCAAGACGCTTTAACACATATTTAAACATATACATAGGTTTTACTCCTCTGATTTATTGCATTCTTTTTCATAGTTTTGGCCTTATAGCGATCCAAATCTAAACAGAACTCGTTTAAAACTCGTATTTATATCAATTTTCGAACCTGCTAAAAAAGCCACGAAAAACTTTACACGGCTTCAAGCAAGCTCTGTTTAGATTTGGAAAATGCAACGAAAAAGCGATCTATAAGGTCCCACGTACACAAAATGCTGTACGTCACATTAAATATTAGCTATATTGATAGGAATTATACAATATTTACTTTTTTAGTCGTTTTTTAAAATACTCTATAAACTGCAAATCAGCGGTGAGCGCTTTTTGGCTCACCGCTATTTGCTTTGAATCAAATAATCTTAGTAATTATTTAATTTAAATTGAATTCTGAAATTATTCAGACTTTCTGTACTCTTCTTCGAGGTTGCCGCCGTTGCTCTCAACGAATGCTTCCCACTCAGCTTCGTCGTACTCAACAACCATGTACTGAAGACCGCCGAAGCCCATGAAGGTGTTGTAGCTCTCAGAGAAGTAAGAGAACTTAGCACCGAGGAAGGATCCGCCACTGTCTGCGATAAGCATGATGGAACGGCTCTCCTTAATAACTGCCTCCTCAAGAGCGGCGAGGATGGTAAGTCTTGCCTCTGCGGGAGCGAAGCCTTCACTCCAGTTATAGGTATGAGTCTGTTTGTTTACATCAGCAAGGCCGTTGAGGCAGAAGTACCAGTTCTGGATGCTCATGGTGATAGTCTCGCCTGCGCCTGCATAATCACCTGCGGGCATAGTGAGAGTCATATCGATGGAAGAAGTATCCCAGTATGCATGATAGTTGAGTTCATCATCGGGGTTAACGAATGCGCCAACGATATCGAAGGGGTTGAATGCGTTACCGGTAAAGCCGTAGCCGAAGCCGATCTGAGTCTTACCTTCACGGAATGCCTCTGCCCACTGAGAACCAGCGGATGCATCGAATACAACCTGAATCTTACCTTCAAGAGCAGTGCCTGCGGTAAGGTCGTTGAGTACACCCTGGAGATAGGTTGCTCTGAATTTCTGCTTATCGTTTTCAACGGATGCACCGTAAACAAGAGTGATAGGCTTAGATGCATCGTAGCCGTAGACGTCAGGATTTGCAAGAAGGATATCAATTGCCTTCTGCATAGTTTCCTTAGCGAGTGTGGGGTTGTAACCGGTGAGGGTAGAGTAAGCATCCTCAAGAGAAAGTCCGGAAAGGTTGTTTATGCCCCATGTATCGGTTGCCTCGTCGTGGGTGTAACCGTAAGCGCGAAGGACACCCTCCATAGCCTGCTTAGAGTTACGGTACTTACCACCATCGGGAAGAGTAGCTGCGCCCTCGATGTCGTAGTAGTAAGCAGTGTTCATAAGACCGAAGCAAGGAGTACAAGTACCGGGCCAGATCTTTTCGATAATGTCAGTTCTGTTAAGGCCAAGATTGAATGCCTGTCTGAATTCCTTGATAGCAAGGATACCGTTGTTGTTTGCACTTGTCTTAAGTACGCTGAGATCGCTGAAGAGCTGCATACCGTAAGTACCGGTAGAACCCTCGGAGTAGTGAACGTACTTAGAGTTGAAGTATTCGTTTACGTTGAAATCGTAAAGAGAAGAATCGTCAAAGTCACCGTTAAGGAAACCAAGCCACTGAGTCGTCTGCTCCTCTATCTTACGGCAGTTGATAGCGGTGATATTATACTGATTCTGGTTGGTAGGCATATTCCAGCCGTACCAGTTCTCGTTCTTAACAAGCTTGTAGTGAGAACCTGCCTCAAACTCAACGAGCTTGTAGGGACCCCAGCTTGCAGTAGTAGCAAGAGAGGAGTTGTAGTTAGAAGTCCAAAGAGTAGCGCCTGCTGCAGGCTCCTTTGCGCAAGACTCATAGAGATCAAGCTTTACAAGAGGAAGACCGGACATGTAGTATGCTGCCCAAAGGGAGAGTGAACCGTCCTCGTTGAGGAAGGAGTATGTCTTATCAAGGCAAACTACGATAGCGTTCTCGTCTTCGATAGCGTAGATACCAACGTCGTTCCAGTCAACGAAACGGATCTCGTTCTCTTTGAAGATTGCAATCCAGTTAGTGTAATCTGCGCCAACTTCACAGTACACACCGTATTTACTACCAGGAGAAATGTACTGCCATACGTATGCAGCGTCGATAAGCCAATCCTCGCTACCGGTTTCCCAACCTTCAGGAGTGTTGAAGACTCTGGGATCGTTGTAAGCGAGATACTGAGGGAAGGGATTACCGTTCTCATCAACGAGACCTGCGCTCATCAAGCCCCAACCGAAGAGCTCATTGTCAAGGTCCTGCATGTTCATGTAGAGAGTAACGCCTGCATCAAGTGCTGCCTGGTTAGAAGCAAAGCCCTGAGATGCTACAGACTCATATACGCCTGCCTGATCCTGGTAGAAGTAACCACGAGAATTCTTGATCATGAGAGTATCATAATAAGTATTAGCTCTGAAGTTCATGAACTTAGGATCAAGCTGAGCCTTCATGGAAAGCTCGAAATCAAGAGCAGTGATGGGAGTACCATCATCCCACTTAAGGTCATCACGAAGAGTGATCTTCCAAGCGTAGCCGCCCTCTTTCTTCTGCTCCTCGGTGTAACCCCACTTAGCGTCAACAGTAGAGGTAACGTCCTCAAGCTTAGTAGCTGCAGAATAGTTGGTGGTGAACGCACCGTCTACAACGCCGGCCTTGTTGATAGAACCGTCTTCGTTGAACTTCTTATCGTTCAAGAACTTGTAGTCGTAGGTGAAGAAGGAAGGACCGATGTAGCTCATGATCTGAGTATCGTTGTTATCGGAGTAGTTAAGCTCGTTCCAGTTACTGGGCATTACAGAGGTAGTGGTGTTGTACTCTGTCTGCTTGGGAACGTAAAGAGTAACGCCGGTGGAAAGACCGCAAACGTCACAGATACAGTCGATGAACTCTGTTTTAGCATCAAGAACGTCGATATGCTCTGCTGCAGGACGTGTAGCACCGCAATCATTACAAGTATCATCACAAACTGCGGTATAGTTGTGAGGAGCCTCACGGGTATCACCGCACTTGTTACAATCTACATCACAAGCGTTGTCCCACTCGTGATCACAAGCAAGATTGGTACCGCAAGAATCGCACTTGTCGTCACCGTCAGCATCTGCGTGATCAGGAACCTGACGCTCTGCGTTACATACGTTACAAGTAGTATCGCAATCGTTAGTATAAGTGTGGGTAATTTCACGAGCTGCGTTACATACGTTACAGGTAGTATCGCAATCGTTAGTGTAAATGTGTGTAACCTCACGAGTGAAGTCACAGTTTGCATTGTTACATGTAGCATCACAATCATTAGAATAAACGTGATTTGTACATGTTGTGTCACCGTCGTCACCGGTATCGCCGGTGCCTCCGGGAAGTGTGCCCTGCTGGCCACCGTTGTTGCCCAAGATACCACAACCGGTAAAGCAACCAACGAGCATTACAAGCACAAGAAGTAAGCTAAGTATTCTCTTACTCATTTTTCTTTCCTCCAAAGAGTGTTAATTTTATATACAGCGTATCTCGCCAATATATACTAAGTAATCACGAGGCATTTACCTCTTATCTATGCATCTCA
>JAZRAE010000104.1:0-3317 GCA_045634385.1 Eubacteriales bacterium
GTTCGACAAATAACAGAAACGCTTATTAAGCATTGTGACGATTTTTCGTTTGCTATAGAAGAAATGCAACATGAAATAGAAACTTTAAAAAGCATATCAACAGAACCAAACACAACGATAGCAGACGAAATACTTTTTGACATAGAAGTGCTTGATTGGTATATTTATTGTTTGCGTAAAAAGATGAAAGATATTGAGTGGTGGAGGTAGATAGATGACACAAACACAAATCGTGCTTAAACACTTGCAACTTTACGGGAAAATCACGACATGGGAGGCGATAACAGAATACGGGATAACAAGATTAGGAAGCAGAATTTACGACTTGCGCAAAGAGGGGTATCAGATAAAAAGCAAGTCAGAAACGGTAAAAACGAGGTTAGGCAATAAAACAAATATTGCAGTATATGAATTGGAGGTATAGAGGAATGAATTTGAAAAGTAAAAAATATGCGATGGATGTGATTTGCGCTTGTGATCACATTGAGAAAATATTAAATGAGCGTGTGCCTTTAGGTGAAAGAGGCGAAGTATTAGCGGAGATTCTTAATATGTTGGTATTTGGCGTGAAACAGGTAGAGACGCCTGAATTAATAGATGCAATCAGATTTACATATTTTGAAAAACAGGGAGGAGAGTATTAATGATTGAGAATTTACAACATTTATTACCTACAGCGTCAACAGAGGATGTATATTTCTATCTCGGGTTATATCACGGGATGTTTGAGATTTTAGCGAGAATTGCAAGGTCAAACGAATATTTCAATACAGAAGCTTTAAGGTCGATTATCGGCGTAGAAAAGGAAAAAGAGGCGGACTTTTAAGCAAGCCGCCTCAGATTGGAAAAGGGATATTTCCGTTCGGAATACAATTAATTATAACACAGGATTTTAAAGTAATCAAGAAAGGATTTTGAAATATGAGTAATAACAATGAAGCTTTAAAAAGCTGCGAGGCTGATTGGCTTGATCCTGATTCAGATTCTTATGTCAATGCTTATAGAAACGGCGTTGAATTTGATGATGATTTTAATATAGCGTTATGCGAATTTCACGATGGCTATGTGTTCGAACATGAGATATTAGACGTTGGCGGTTACAGGATTTGCGAAGACTGCGCCTCTGAAATAGTAGAGGCGTGGAATAAGCGATATCCAGACGGAGGGAATAAATGATAAATCAGATAGTTTTAGCGTTTGCGATTGCAGGCACAGTCGCGGGAAATACGCAGGTTAAGACGGTGGAATTAAAAGACCCGTTTTATGAAGAAGTGGCGGCAGAGCCTGAGAGGGATTATTACACAGTAACATTTGAAACTACTGCTTATTGCCCGTGTGCTAAGTGCTGCGGTAAGAGTGACGGCATAACAGCAAGTGGAGCAAAGGCCGTTTCAGGTCATACGATAGCCGCTCCGAGTACATACGCATTTGGAACGGAAATCGAAATCAACGGAAATGTGTATGTGGTTGAAGATAGAGGCGGAGCTATCAAAGGTAACAGGATTGATATTTTCTTCGATTCTCACAGCGAGGCCAACAATTACGGCCGAAAATGGGTAGAAGGGAAGGTGTACTATTGAGACCAATTAAAGTGTTGAGTTTGTTTGACGGTATAAGTTGCGGGATGGTCGCCTTAGAACGTGCGGGAATCCCCGTTGAAAGATATGTAGCTTATGAGATAGACAAGTACGCAATTAAAGTCAGCGAAAAGAACTATCCGCAGATAGAGCGTTGTGGAGATGTGTTTGACGGTGATTTCATGCAGTATAAAGGGTTTGATTTATTGCTTGGCGGTTCGCCTTGTACTTACTGGAGCGTGGCTAAAAAAGGCAGAGACACGACACCGGACGGAATGGGCGGCCAGCTTTTTATGCAATATGTGAGATCGTTGAAGGAAAGCGGCTGCAAGTGGTTTTTGTATGAAAATGTGCAGTCAATGCCAAAAAATATAATGCACTTTATTACGGAACAATTAGGCGTTGAACCGATTATGATTAATTCTGCTTTAGTTTCTGGGCAACAAAGGAAACGCCTGTATTGGACTAACATACCAGACGTTAAACAGCCAAAAGATAAAGGCATATTGTTGAAGGATGTTATCGAGAGCGGAATACCATATACAGAAAAAAGCTATTGCTATACAGCAAACTCACACAGACAGGCTTTTCCATTTTGTTTAGGTGCAAGACTTACAACACATATTGCAGAACCTATATTAATTGCGAAACTTGGACAATATCAGCAAGACAGAGTTTTCAGCGTGGAAGGCAAATCCATTACATTATGTGCCAACGGCGGCGGCGGAGGGGCAAAAACGGGCTTATATCATATAGATTTGCCAGATGGCAATTATATCATCCGCAAGCTATCGCCGATAGAAGCGGAGCGTCTGCAAACTTTACCAGATGATTACACGGCAGGAATCAGCAACACACAGCGTTATAAGTGTATCGGTAACGGGTGGACGGTTGATGTGATAGCACATATTTTGAGGGGGCTGAAGTAAGAATGAGCGAAAAAAACCAAGAAATAAAAGCCGATGCCGGGAAATGGAGATTTTCTCTTGTACCTACGCAAATCATTAAGGACATATCGGAGGTCAGGGTGTACGGCGTTCAGAAATACGGCGATTCTACAAGCTGGAAGGAAGTAGAGCTTGACAGATACGCAGATGCACTCGGTAGGCATTTTATAGAGTTTTTGAAAGACCCGTTGAGCAAAGACGATGAATCAGGTATTGAGCATTATAAGCACATGGCCTGTAATGTGGCTTTTATATGTGAGTTGTTAAATGTACCGTTTTAGGAGGTAGAAAAATGAGTATAACTTTTGAAGATATTAAAAAAGCAAATGAATTAATTTCAACGGTCAACATAAAGGGCAAAGAATACGCCGAAGTTAATCAAAGGATTAAGGCGTTTAGATCGATTTATCCAGAAGGGAGCATACTAACAAAACTGGAATATAACGATAACGGGATGTGCATTTTTAGTGCGGAAGTGGGTTTCTATGACTTTGACCATAATATTTATCGAAGATTAGGCACAGGCACAGCATACGAAAAAGAATCAAGCTCTTTTATTAACAAGACAAGCTATATTGAGAACTGCGAAACTTCAGCGGTTGGACGTGCTTTAGGAATGGCCGGATTTGGCATTGATACAAGCGTTGCAAGTGCAGAAGAATTAGCAAATGCGATACTTAATCAAAATAAGAAAAGCAAGAAAACGGCGGCGTATATGGATGATGCAAAGCTGAAGGATCTGGTTGAATTGGCTGAGGGCTATAACTGGACAGAGGAGAAGCTGATTGAGAAC
>JAZRAE010000105.1:0-5287 GCA_045634385.1 Eubacteriales bacterium
GCACTAAACCTACCGGATGGTACTATTACTGGTGCAACTTCACAAACTCTGTAATTTGGGGTGCGGCTAACGGAGAAAATATGACCGATGGCTTGATCTATACCGAAAACGCGAACGGAACGATAGTAATAGTGGGTTCTTCTTCGGATAAGACCGAACTCATAATTCCTTCCGAAATTGACGGTAAGGCAGTTACCGAGATCGCCCCTCACGCATTCAGGGAAACGGGTATTACAAGCATCACGATTCCTTCGTCGGTGACAAAGGTTGGTGCGTATGCCTTCTACGGTTGTGACAGCCTTACAAAGGTTGTATTTGGTGATGGCGTAACTCAGATCCTTGCCTATACCTTTGCAAATTGCACCGCGCTTGACAGCATTACGCTTCCTTCGGGATTGAACTCTGTTAGTGAATATGCCTTTAACGGATGTTCGTCTTTGACGGAGGTAAACCTTCCCGATACTCTTACCTCTATCGGACATAGAGCATTTGCAGGCTGCACGGCACTTGAAGTTGTTACGCTTTCTTCTGCCTTGACAACAATAAGTGAGTACGCTTTCAATGGATGTTCCTCCTTGACGGCAATAAACCTTTCCGACACTCTTACCTATATCGGTCAAAGAGCGTTTGAAAACTGTGACAGTCTGACCGAGGTGACAATACCTGCGTCTGTCACAAGTATAGGATATTATGCTTTTGCTTATTGCGATAAATTGACTGAAGCTTACGTATTAAGTAAGGTAAATACACTTCCCGAAGGACTCTTCTATGAGTGTGACAGCCTTGTTAAGGTCAGCATCACAGGCAAGACGACCGGTATCGGCAGCAACGTATTTTTCGGCTGCGGAATGTTGAATGACGTAACGTTGCCCACCGAGCTTATATCCATAGGCTCACACGTGTTCTATAACTGTGTATCTCTTACAAGTATAGATTTGCCCGAGAGTGTCACGTCGATTGGATCGTACGTATTCCAAGGCTGTACATCTCTTACAAATATCGATCTGCCGGACGGCTTGACTACGCTTAGCTCATATCTCTTCCACAGTTGTACATCGCTTGCAAGCATCGATCTGCCGGAAGGCTTGACATCGATTGGATCATCCGTATTCTACGGTTGTACATCTCTTGTAAGTATTGACTTACCCGATAGTGTAACGTCGATTGGATCATCCGTATTCTACGGTTGTACATCTCTTGTGAGTGTTGATCTGCCCGACGGAATAACGTCGATAGGTTCGTCCACATTCTACAACTGTACATCTCTTGCAAGCATTGACTTGCCCGAGAGCGTAACGTCGATTGGCACGTATGCATTCTATGAGTGTAATTCGCTTGTAAGCGTGAAGCTTCCTTCATCGATCACATACATCAATTCCTACGCTTTCAGCGGTTGTGATAAGCTGGCAAGTATAGAGCTGCCCGAAAGCCTTCAGACCATTTATGATAATGCGTTCTCCGGTTGTACTTCTCTTTGTGAAATTACAATTCCCAAAGGTGTTGACAATATTAACTCAAACGCATTCTATAACTGTACCGGACTTGATATCGTTTATATCAATTCGAAACATATTTTGAGAAATATCATCAGTAATACCTCAAACGGTTACATAATTTACTATGCTGATGTAATTCTTGTTTCTGCGGATATAACGTCCGAGTCTCAGTATCTGAAGCAGAACTTCAACTATTCGGAAAATATATGCTATAAGGATGCCTATTATATCGCGTATAGCAAGCACGAACATTCCTGGACCGAGCATGAGGTTTTAATTGAGAGAGTAGTTTGTGAGATTGACGGCTTGATCAGATATAGCTGTACAAATTGCGTCTTACTTAAGGACATCTCCATCGGTGCTCACGATGTTGTGTACCATGACGGTATAGAGCCTACTTGTTGCGATGCCGGTTATTCGGATTATGTAACCTGTGTCAACTGCTCTTACACAACGTTTGAGGTACTGCCTGCATTGGGACATAGAGCATACGTAGACGGAATTGTTTATTGCGATCCGTTTGAAACCGAAAATGATAAGAAGTATGAGTTTGAATTTGAAGATGGAGTTTATACCTCTACCAACCACGTACATTCGTCAAGTTCTACCTTCACGTTAAACGCATTGTACGATTTCACTCTCACTATCAATTACTCGGTATCCAGCGAATCAAGTTGTGACCGATTTACGATCTATCTTAACGGAACATCAATTGATACTATATCCGGAAACGTACAGAAAAAAACAAGAACCATTGATGTTTCTGCAGGTTCTACAATTACCTTCGTCTACTCTAAAGACGGCAGCGTAAATACAAACCTCGACTGCGGATGGTTCTCGTTGGAATATGAAAAAATCGGAATAGAGAGCAAAGTGATAGGCTCTGCCGATGATGCTATTCCTACCTGTACAGAGGGTGTTGTATGTATTTTCTGTAATACAACGGTTAAAGAGCCTGCAGGTCATCTTTTCGAGGATTGGTATGTAAATGCCGATGGTCTTGAAGAGAGTAAGTGCAATAATTGTGATGAGCTTACTACTCGTTAAAGAGCTCTTTATCTCAGAGTAAAAACACATATCCCCACTCCTTAATCGGCGTGGTTTGGGCTGAGCCTTTGGTTACCAAAAGCTCAGCCCATTTAATATTATCAACACAAAGTGTTGTATATCATCTAAAGCGAATAGCACAATATCGGTTATGTGCTCCTTGCAAGCTCCAATAAGCCTCCATCTTTTTGGGAGGTGGCACCGAAGGCGACGGAAGGAGTTGGTTATAGTTGAGATTTGTAACAAATATGGCAAGAGCAGAAAAAGACAGCCACGAATGTGACTGTCTGCCATTCTCGTTAAGCTTTGCTCTGAGTGGGCAGATCTAATTTGAACGCGCGTATTTTTTGCGTTTTTCATATTACTATGTAATAGGAATTTTGTCTTAATTATCACATTTTGGACGTGAATTTTGTAAAACTTTTCTTAAACGAACAGTGATAACTCTTTGAACATATTTTGTTTTTTGATGCACAAATAGCCATTGAAACAGTGCGTAAATGAATAATGGCGGTACAAACAATCTGATTGCTCAATTATTCCTTTGAATTCACAAAATAGGAATGATAATTTTTATAAGTTTGCAAAAAGGCATTGATATTATTCCTAATTTGTGATATAATGTACCTTGTAAGATTGTATTTAACTTAGGAGGATGCTCTGATGGAATATATTAAAGTATCAAAAGCCGCTGAAAAATGGGGGATTTCCACGCGTCGCGTTCGCGTTTTGTGCGCGGAGGGCAAGATTGACGGTGTAATCCGCAAAGGAAATCTTTATATGATCCCCGCTAACGCAACTAAGCCTATGGACGGAAGAAAAGGCAGAACGGGACTTCTCTTAGACATTGAAAAGAAGCGTGATCTTCTTTCCACTAAGCGTCCTTTGACGCTCGGCGAGGTGGAAAGACTCGCGCAGGAGTTTATGATTGACTTTACCTACAACTCTAATGCTATTGAGGGTAACACGCTTACATTAAAAGAAACGGCACTGGCTCTTGAAGGAATGACCATTGACCAAAAGCCGTTGAAAGACCATCTTGAAGCTGTGGGACATCGTGATGCTTTCCTCTATGTTCAAGAAATAGCCAAGAACGAGGTTGACCTTTCAGAATACGTTATCAAGAACATCCACGCGCTTGTTCTGATGAACCGCCCCGAGGATAAGGGACAGTACCGCCGTATACCCGTTCGTATTATGGGTGCATATACAGAGCCTGTTCAGCCGTATTTAATTGAACCCAAAATGAGCGAATTGATTGCTATCAATAAAGAGCGCCAAGCCCAAATGACGACGGTTGAGCGTATTGCTCGCTTCCATCTTGAATTCGAGGGCATTCACCCATTTATTGACGGCAACGGAAGGACGGGACGCCTGATTCTCAATTTGGAACTTATTCGAAATGGTTTTCCGCCTATCAATGTAAAGTTTACAGATCGCAAGCGCTACTACGATGCTTTCGATGCCTTCTACCGCGACGGCGATGCAGGAGCGATGATAGATTTGATTGCAGAGTACGTAGACGAAAGACTTGACGAATATTTAACGGTGCTTGAAAGCAACTGATTTTAGGAGAAAGTATTAAAGGTGTTAAAAACACTTATTAAAACCTTTTGACACCGAGGCGTGTGCTTGTCTTGATACAAGTCGGCGTCGCTTCGCTCCACCGAGCCAAGCACACGCCTCGAAAAACTGAATAAGCGAAAAAACGAAAATCCAAAGCCGAGCAAGCTCCCCGATACGCTTTCGCTTGCTTATCTGCGCCGGATCCACTTCGTGGGCCGGGCGACAGGGGGCAAATCTCTCCTGCTCCAAAAAGCGGAAAAAGACAGCCACGAATGTGACTGTCTTTTTCTGGCGGAGCAGGAGAGATTTGAACTCTCGCGCCGGTTACCCGACCTACACCCTTAGCAGGGGCGCCTCTTCGGCCTCTTGAGTACATCTCCGTGTACAAAAGGTGTGAGCGGCCGTTTGCAGAACTCACGCGTTATATTATACACGAAAGAGGCGGATTTGTCAAGTACTTTTTGAAAAAAGAAAATAAATAATTCCCTGCAAAAATACCGCGTCGGTCTCCCTTGGGAAAACCGGCGCGGTATACTTGTTTATTTGCGATCAAAGATCCGCTATGGCCATATTCACGGTGCCGCCGATCTTGCCGTTACCGGCCTGACCGAAGGAATTATCACCCTGAATACGGAGGGTTCCGTCCTTCATAAGGTAAGCGGTAAAGCCATAACCGGCTGCCACGTCAGCTACTCCGGAAAGGATCTTCTTGGGGGTTCCGTCCGTTATAGCCGAGTCGCCGATACCGTAGTCGGTATTCAAGCCGTAGACGTAGGCGTCCCCTGTCTTGGTAAGGATGACCATATTGCCAAAGTAGATGTCCGCCTTAGCCACGCCGTCCATCATATGGGCAAACGTCGGATTGTTCCCGCCTCCCTGGTTGAAGCCGTGAACCGATCGCCAACCGGCGTAGTAGAGCTTGCCGCTGTCGGTGACGGTAACAACCTGGTGCTCACCGGACGTAGCATACACGATATCCGACATGAGCTTAACGGGAGAGTGAATCTGCTCGCCGTGGCTTTGAGACATCTTGTTCCAACGGTTATCTCCCAAGCCCCACATCGTGCCGTCCTGCTTTACGTAGACGGTGGAACGGCGGCCGGCCGAAGCAAAGGCGACCTTGGTATCCAGCTTAACAAAGGAGGAGACGTTACCACCCAGATTGGTGGTACCCAAGG
>JAZRAE010000106.1:0-18531 GCA_045634385.1 Eubacteriales bacterium
CCTTCGGTAGGAAGAACGACGATTTTCATCCAAAAATTCGCTGTTCGATATTACCCGACTGGAAATATATCTTTGGGTCAAAGAACACCAAAACCATCTCAAAATTTAAAGTGTTTGCGCACACGGTTTTTGGTTGTTATTATTGCCGTTTTCCTACAAGCTCGTCGTAGGTAACTACGCCTTCGGTAGGAAGAACGACGATTTTCATCCAAAAATTCGCTGTTCGATATTATCCGATTGGAAATATATCTTTGGGTCAAAGAACACCAAAACCATCTCAAAATTTAAAGTGTTTGCGCACACGGTTTTTGGTTGTTATTTTTGCCGTTTTCCTACAAGCTCGTCGTAGATAACTACGTCTTCGGTAGGAAGAACGACGATTTTCATCCAAAAATTCGCTGTTCGATATTATCCGTTTAAAATATTCTTTGGTTCAAAGTATATCAAAAGCACGGAACTGAATCTATATAACAAAAACAAAACCAAATAGCCTACGGTAAGCTGCCGTAGGCTAAATATATAATATTGTAAATAATACTTGTCAAAAAATACATAATATAACGGAGAAAAGCAATGGAAAAGTATTCAAGATTAATCAAAGAATATTCTAAAGACGCATACAAGTGGATCACTCGTGAGCCAAAGGGTACGCTTAACCATCCCTTTATCGTTCCCGGTCAACCCTATCCTTATCAACTTTGGGACTGGGATTCCTGGCTTACTGATGTTGCCGCAAGACAGATAATTCTTGACAATGGCGGTGAGGGACTTGAGGCGTTCCTTGAGTACGAAAAGGGCTGTATTATCAACTTCCTTGAACACACCGATGAAAACGGCAATATGCCTATTCTCGTAGATGGTGAGGGTGAGGTAATCTTCCTAAAGGATTGCAAGAATATGCACAAGCCGTGTCTTGCTCAACATCTTGCTTTTCTTCTTAAAGAGACAAACAACGATGCCTCATGGCTCTCGGCAGAGCATATTGATGCACTTGAACGCTTTATGGATAGGTACAAGAGAGAATACCGTCATAATGAGACAGGACTTTACCGTTTCCTTGACGATACCGCGATAGGCGTTGATAACGATCCTTCCATCTTCTACCGTCCTTTTGGATCGACGGCGTCGATTTATTTAAATTGTCTTATGTACAAGGAGCTGCTTGCGGTAGAGTATATCTTCCGCGCTCTCGGTGACTCGGTAAAGGCAGATTACTACAAGGCTGAGGCAGAGGAGCTTAAGGCGCTTGTTCGCGAGCATCTTTGGGATGAGAGAAACGGTATGTACTATTCTGCGGACATCAGCCTTTATCCTATTAATCCCGATGAGTGGCTTCATAGCGGCAAGCCTCGTCATTGGAAGTCGCTTATTATGAGGATTGACGAGTGGTCGGGCTTCCTTGCTATGTGGGCGGGCATTGCTACTCCCGAGGAAGCTGAACGTATGGTTCGTGAGAATATGCTCAATGAGAGAACCTTCTGGTCGAACTACGGTGTACGCTCGCTTTCCAAGTGCGAGAAAATGTACAAGATCTGGCAGTCGGGCAATCCGTCATGCTGGATCGGTCCGATCTGGGGAAATGCCAACTATATGTGCTTCCGTGCGCTTCTCGACTACGGATATGTAGATGAGGCTCGTGAGCTTGCCAAGAGAACGGTTGAGCTTTTCGGCAAGGGACTTGAGAAGCACGGAGAGATGCACGAATATTACGATCCCGACACGGGTGAGGGAGTACATAACATCTCCTTCCAAAGCTGGAATTTGCTTGTTAATAATATGCTTGCATGGCTTGAGGGCCGCAAAATCGTTGTAGAGTTTTAATAGACGAGAAATTTTTATATGAAAAAAGATAAATGGATATGGCTTGACCCCGAGCTTTACTCCGAGCATCAGACAACGGTGCTTGCCCCTTTTGGCAACAAGGAAAAGGGAAACTACGCTGTTGCTGAGTTTTTGAAAAAATACACCTTTACATCCGAACCTGTGTCTATGAAGCTGCGATTTAGCGCGGATACCGTGGCAAGGCTTTTCGTCAACGGCGAGAGTGCCATAAACGGACCTGTTTCGGTAGGCGGTGACTTTCTTGACAACCGCGCAGATCTTACCCCGTATTGGCAATGGTATGCGAGTGAGATTACCGTAGTTTTCGGCGAGGGAGAAGATGACAGAGCAAACGGGGTGATCTATCTGCCGAGTCGGGGATGTGAACTTGACTTTTATGCTGTGGTGCAGCTTTCTCCGACATCGTTTTGCGATTTTTCTAAAGGACATGGCGGACTCTTGGTCTCGGCAGAGGTAACATTTGCCGATGAAAGTGTGGAGGAAATATCCACCGATGAAAGTTGGCTTTCAAGGAGGCTTGCCGCTTATACCTTACCTGAGGTTTATGATGAACGAAAGGGTGATGACAGAGAGCTATCCTCTGCTGTTGTGACCGCTGATATATGGCACGCCGAGTGTGCGTCGATACCCACCCGTGTTGAGAATTTGATATATCCGGAGGGCGGAAAGGGTATTACTGTAGCGGCTTATACCGAGATTGAGATCCCCGTACATTTTGATAGAATATATGCAGGGTATATCTCGGTGGAAATTCGCTCTGCCGGAGAGGTAGAGGTGAGTGTGGATTTTCGCGAGCTTTCGGACGATACATCGGGTACGTGTGAAATGATGACCTTTATAGGTTCTAAGTGCTACACGGGTCTTAAGATACACAGCGCGGGAACTCTTTACGTTAGAGTAAAAAATCGCACGGAGTCAACTTGTACACTTGACGTCGGTATGGTTAAGACCTATCTGCCCTCGCGCACTGATGCACAGACGGTGACATCCGATGCGGAGCTTAACGATATACTCGCAAACTGCAAGCATTCCTTGAAGTTCTGCAGACAGTACATACATCTTGACAGTCCAAGACATCTTGAGCCTCTTGCCTGCACGGGTGACTACTATATCGAAACCTTGATGAGCGCCTTTTCATATGCGGATATGGATCTTGCAAAGCTTGACTGTTATCGCACCGCGGAGCTTATACTTGGAAATGGAAGAATGTTCCATACTACATATAGCCTCATTTGGGTGAGAATGTTATACGACGTATATATGATGAGCGGTGATAAGTCGCTCTTTGAAAGGTGCCGCGAGGCACTCGACAGACTTCTATCGCTATTTGAAGGTTACGTCGGTGAAGAAGGAATCATTGATACGCCGCCCGACTATATGTTTGTGGATTGGATATACATAGACGGCTATACTCTCCACCATCCGCCAAAGGCTCTTGGACAGAGCGCACTTAATATGTTTTACTACGGTGCGCTTGATGCGTCAGAGAGGATCTATGATGTTCTTGGCGATGATGAGCTGGCAAGTGCTACCCGTGTTAAGAAAAACCACCTAAAAAAGGCTATAAACGAGCGTTTATACGATAAGGAACGCGGTCTATACTTTGAGGGGGAGAACACCCCGACACCCGAATATCTTATTGGCGAGTGGATGCCCGAAAATACAGACAAGAGATATTACCGCGTAAATTCCAACGTGCTTGCTGCGGCCTTTGGCGTGGCGGAGAGAGAAAGAGCGCAGAGAATACTTAAAGAGATACTGACTGATGACTCGTTCTCGGATTATCAGCCGTACTTCGCACACTTTGTGCTTGAGGCTATATTTAAGAACGAACTTAACGAGGAATTTACACTAAAGGTGATAGACAAGTGGCGTGAGCAGCACAGGATATGCCCCAAGGGATTGGCGGAGGGATTTCTTCCCCCCGAGCCGGGCTATAGGTTCGATCACAGCCACGCGTGGGGCGGAACACCGCTCTACTCATTACCGAGGGCGATGACAGGACTTGAGATCCTTGAGCCGGGCATGACAAGGCTTCGCCTGAAACCAAGGCTTCTCGGACTCGAGTGGGCGAGGGTAGAATTACCGACATCGAATGGTCTTATCACTGTGGAGCAACGACAGGGCACAGAGCCTGTAATTACTTGCCCAAAGGGTATCGAATTGGTTAAGTGAATAGTTTTGGAAAGCGGTTTTTAAAACAGCGCTTTACTTATAAAAAAACACACGGGTAGCACCTTAGCGGATGCTACCCGTGTTGAGTTTTTAGTGGGTTTTATGCGAAAAGACCGGATATAAACTGTTCTATATTTGCGTACTGCGACATACATATTAGTCCTATTGACATGATGATACAGCCGATAATATTGAGCTTTGAGAGCTTTTCTTTGAAGAGTATTGCCGATGCTATAGCACTAAGCAGGAGAACCCCCGCGTTGTCGAAGGTATAGACGAGAGTAGCGTTAGCTCCCTCAAGCGCAATAACAAGTGCGTTGATGGCAAGCGCTGAAACCAAGGCGGTAAGAAGAAGATATATGAGCGAGTGCTTGGTCTGACGGAATGCCGCGATCGTGTTTTTCTTTTCCTTAACTATAATCTGTATAAGGGAAATGAGAGCCGCGCCCATAAAGGTTACAACAACCATTTCTTCCTTCTCTGCAACGCCGGTAAGCTCCTGCTGGGTGTTGAGAAGAACACCGTAAAGACCGTTTGCCAGACCGAGCAGAGTACAGATAATAAGGAAAAATGTTCTGTGTTTTTTGTGTTCCTCTTTATTTTCTTCCTCGCCCTCCTTTTTACTTATCATAAGCACTGCGCCAAAGATAATGAGAATGGAGATGAGCTGTACCCAAGAGAAGGGGACATTGAAAAATAACCAGGATACGATAGCGGGCACTACTATTCCGCCAGTAAGACTGAATGTCATAAGGATGGAATACGGACCTGTTGCAGATGCCTTGATGATGAAAGCATCATAGCCGTAGAGTATCGCCGCATTGATGATACCGAGCAGGACTGTCAGCCATCCACAAGAGAAACTGAAGCCTGAGAAGATAAATGACACCGCGGTAACGATAAGTCCGCAAACAACTGCGAACACGGGGGTCGTAAGTCCTTTATCACCCGGATAGTGGTCGGTGTATAGTCTCGTGAAAAGGGACTGCAGAGTGTAAAGAAGTATGACAAGAGCAATAATAAATGCTGTATACATAAGATCTCCTTGAATTTTAATCACAAAGATTATAACAGATAAAACCTGTATTGTCAATGGAATATAAATAAAAGCACATGTACAAAATAAAAGTGAAACAATCTTAAACGAACCTTAAAAAACTTGAAACAAAGAAACGATAGTGGTAAAATTTCCATAGCAAACAATCACGAGGTACTTATGGATTTTTTGATTAAACTATATAATTTTCTTACAACGGTATGGAATACACCAAAGCTGTTTGGTGTATATCACATAATCTGTATTTTATCAATCATTGTTCTGACGTCGCTCATCTGCTCGCGTATGAAGGACTGTTCAGATGGTACAGAAAGACGTTTTTGTGCCGCAGTGTGGCTGATCATGCTTCTATTTGAAATATATAAACAGCTTATCCACGGTCTGTCGGTTGAGGATGGAAAATTCGTATGGGATTACGCTTGGTATATCTTCCCGTTCCAGTTCTGTTCCTCTCCGCTCTATATACTGCCGATAATAGCTTTTGCCAAAAGCGAAAAATTGAGAGATGCTTGTGCCGCATATTTGATTACATTTTCTTTGTTTGCCGGTCTTGCGGTGTTCTGTTATCCCGGAGATGTGTTTACCGAAACTGTCGGAGTTAATTTACAGACGATGGTTCATCACGGATCTCAGATACTGATAGGCGTTTTTCTTGCTGTAAAGTACAAGGAGAAGTTTGAACGCAGGTTTTTCTTTGGCGGAGTTGCGGTCTTTGTTGTTATGACGTTTGTTGCTATGGCTCTTAACATAGCAGCGCATTACGCATTCATAGAGTACGGTATCGATGAAACATTCAATATGTTCTATATCAGTCCGTATTTTGACTGTACGTTACCCTTGCTTAGTGTTGTTTATCAACTTCTTCCGTACGCCGCATTTATCTGTGTTTACTTTTTCGGATTCATTCTCTGTGCATTGATAGTTTACGGCATTGTGTACGGGTTTGCGCGTTTGATTGAAAGGAATTCAAGATATAGAGCGAGAGTCAGATATTCTCTGAGAAATAAACAATCTTGACAAAAATGTAAATAATTATTGTCAAATACCGCGTTTACAATAAAATGCGAGGTTTGAAAAACGAAAATGAACTATATCAAAAATAAAATCGATTATTCAATCGCAGTAAAATGTTCGGCAATTGCTTTGGTTGTTTTCGAGGCTTTGCTGTTCCCGATAATTCAACTCACCCCCTGGCACGTGTCAAAAATTGCATCATATACCTCCATTGTTTTGGTGGCGATATTTACACTAATTACTGTTAGAGGCGAAAACAAAGATCATCTCATAAGAATTGGTATTGCTTTTACGCTTGTTGCGGATTATTTCCTTGTACTTTCGAATGACGCTGACCTTGAAGGTGTGATCGCGTTTATAGCTGTGCAGATGTGTTATTTCGCCTACCTTTTCACAAAGGAGCGTGGGCGTGCGGTGAGGATAACAAACGCATGCTCCCGCGTGTTACTCGCGGCGTTTCTTGTCATTGCGGCTATTATTATCCTTGGCACGGATGTCGATGCTCTTTCTATCGTGTCTGTTATTTACTACGCAAATCTCGTTGCTAACGTTCTTTTTGCATTTCTCCTTGGCAGGGGAGAACGCCTTTTCGCCATAGGACTTTTACTTTTTTCAATGTGTGATCTTTGTATTGGCCTCGAAACCCTCTTTGATTCATACCTTGATTCAAAAGCCCTTGACTTCTTCTACGGGAAATATCTTAATCTGCCTTGGATCTTCTACCAACCGTCGCAAACGCTTATTGCATTGCATACAGCAAAAGACGTACTTCTTCAAAAGAGCTTATCTAAAAAACAATCCACAATATAGTAAAACATCTGCCAATAGCAGGCAACGCTAAACTAAATTACATCACCAACAGAAAAGGGCGAGGAATTATCGAGATTCCTCGCCCTTTTTCCTAAAAACAAAAAAGTCCGCAAAATTCAGAGTCAGTCGCAACAAGCTGACTTGTAAAAATAAAAAGGTCCGCAATTTTGCAGGAATTGCATATCATCAAAACGGAGTTTTGTATATCATCAAGTCGCAGAGGAATACACCTTCGGTGATGATATACACGCTAAAGCGTGATGATATACGCCTTGCGACGATGATATACCAAGTCTGCGACTTGGATAAAAAAATACTGCAGAAAATGTATCCTTTTCTGCAGTATTTTTTGGTGCACCTTCAGGGATTCGAACCCGGGACCCACTGATTAAGAGTCAGTTGCTCTACCAACTGAGCTAAAGGTGCGTTGTTTTTCAAGCGTTGATTATTATAGCACAGCATTTTTTATTTTTCAAGCATTTTTCCACAAAAGAGCAATTTTTGCAATGTGTTCTTTGAAAAAAATATTTCGGGCACATACATCAACGGCTGTTGTTTTCTTTTTCGGGGCAGAGAATTATTTACCATTTGCTACGCTAATTTTTTGCGCTCAAAATTTTGGTAGTCTTTTAGCGCAACAACAGTCGCTTAAATGTAAACGTTTAAAAGAAAATTCGCTAAAAATACATAAATTTGGCCAAAAGTATTGAAATTTCTAAATTTGTATGTTAAAATATAACGAATAAATTTATTTATTGATGTAGCGCACACGCTATATGCGTGCGTAAGGAGGTAAAGATATGCTTCGACCATCCTGGTCTTTTAGAATGTGGCGTTTAGATAGCGTATTCAATGAGAAGCTTATCAAGATAGCAACCGTAATTGTTGCGATAATGTTGGTAGTTTGCATTGTGCTCTTGATTTTCGTCTTGAGCGGTAACAATAACAATCCTTCATCCACCAATAACGTGATAGGTACAAAGAGTGATGACGTAGAGCTTAACGATGAAGGCGATGTAGAGAAAATACGCTTTAACGTCAACAATATGCTCCCCGGTGACAGCGAGACAAGGAGCTTCTACGTAACTGTCACAAACAATAAGTTTGACACGGTTAGGTTCAAGGCTGATATAGCATCGGACAGCTCGGTGTTGTCTGATTATATGCGCATCTCAGTCAGCACAGCGGATGAGAGATTGCCCATCTATGAGGGCTTAATAAAGGATATGACTGAGGGAGTCATCGCGAAAGTGGTACCGGATGAGGAAACCGAGTTTATCATCACCGTAACTCTTGATCCCTCTGCAGGCAACGAATGTCAGAACAGCGAGATTGCGATCAACTTCTCTTGGTGGATTGCATCTGTTGGCTACGTTCAGTAAGGCGGTGATCTGATGTTTCGTAGACTTTATTTTGACTTTGATGCTGAGGAAAGATTAAAGCTCGGCGTAATCATTTTGGTTATACTTCTGTTCATCTTGTGTACTCTCACCTTCACTTTAGTCTACTCCATTGTGTCGGTTGAAAGCAACATATTTAGAACGGGATCAGTAAGTATCAATCTTAATGACGGAAACCCGATAATAGAAGATGAAGAATGTAGGTTCGGTCCCGGTATGATCGTGGAAAAGGAGTTCTTCATCGAAAATAACAGTACGTACAGCGTGTACTACAAGCTCTATTTTGAAAACGTTGGCGGTGACCTTGCGGACGTATTGGTTGTCACCATTTACAATGGCGAAGAGATTATGTATCAAGGTACGGCATCTGAGCTTTCACGCGACAAAGTGCTCGCGGCAAACGACGAGCTTAAGATAAACGAGAAGCGCGTGCTTAAGATTTCTTTTGAGTTCCCGGAGGAGGCAGGAAACCTTGCGGACGATCCCGTGCTTAAGTTTGACCTTAGCGCAGACGCAGTACAGACTAAGAATAATCCCGACCGTTTGTTCTGATTCTTGTTGTAAGATTTAGGAGTACGTTTTATGGAAAATAAAATTGATTTGAAGAAAATATGGAATATCGTCAAGACGGTTGCGGTCTGGCTTGTAGTCGCGTTTGCCGTGTTTATGATGGTGTTTACCATAATATCTGTCAACATGTTTGACAAGAATGATAGAAGTGTGTTCGGCTTCAAGTTCTTCGTTGTTCAGACTGATTCAATGAAAGCAACGCACTTTGATGCCGGCGATATAATAATCTCCAAAGAGGTTGATGTCACCACTCTTAAGGAGGGCGACGTTATCACCTTTATTTCGGAGGGACCCGATAACTACGGCGAGACCGTAACGCACAGAATCCGTAAGGTAACCTCTGACAAGGACGGCAGCATTGCCTTTGTTACATACGGTACAACCACAAATACCGATGATGAGGCACTCGCAAGCATAGTACTCGGCAAATACGTAGGAAAGATTCCCAACCTTGGCGCGTTCTTCCTTTTCCTTAAGACCACGCCCGGTTATATCGTGTGCATACTCATTCCTTTCCTTATCCTTATTCTTTCTCAGGGTATCAACTGTATTCAACTCTTCCGCCGTTACAGACAGGAGCAGCTCGATGAGATGGAGGCCGAGAGAGCCAAGATCGAGGAGGAGAGGGCAGAGAGCCAGCGTATGATGGCAGAATTACTTGCGCTTAAGGCACAGCTTGCAAACCAAGTGCCCGCCGCACCGAGTGTAGCACCCTCGCCTGTCGAGGAAGCACCTGCGCCCGCGGTAGAAACACCTGTTGTAGAAGCACCTGTGGTTAATGCGGTTGAAGTGCCTGTGACAGAAGCACCTGCGGCTGAAATGTTGGAGGTTGAAGAAGCCGAGGCAGAAATACCTGCTTCGGAAGCGTAAGTAAAGCTTATTCGAAATGGGAAGGCTAAAAGGACAGTCGAGGACGCCTGTCCCTACGGTTTCTTCATCTTGCATTCCGTATTGGCGCATCGCGCCGCGGTTTTGCATTTCGCATTGGCGCTCTGCGCCTCTGCGCTTACATAGTTTTACGCGGTTTTACCGCTTTAAAATAGTTAGTTAGTCCTAAAAAAATATATATTCAAGGAGGAAAAAACAATGACTAACGCAAAATCCACAAAGCGCGCACTTTTGACAAGTGTCATGGCATTGATTCTTTGCTTTACCATGTTGCTTGGCACTACGTTCGCGTGGTTCACCGATTCCGTTTCCAGCAATGGCAACGTAATCCAGTCCGGAACGCTTGACGTTCAGCTGTTCCAGCATTTTGGGAATGGTAATCCCGTAGAGATCACTGATAGCAGCGATCCTATCTTTGGCAAGGATATCTCTACAAGTGCAAATGCTAACTCCGCAGACACTCTCTGGGAGCCCGGCAAGACTCAGACCGTTTATCTTTCTATCAAGAACAACGGTTCTCTCGATCTCAAGTACATGGTTGTACTCGAGGTTACTCACATTGAGAAGAATCTCAATGAGGTTCTCTCCTACTACATCACTCCCGACGCACAGTACGGCGAAGTTACCAAGGATAGCCTTGCTACCGCTACTAACAACTGGGCACTTGGTAAGAGAGTAAATGACGGTATCAATTCTACCGATTCTAACGACGTTCATCTTAAGTCCGGTGAGGAGCACTTCTTCGCACTCTCCGTTCATATGGACGAGCTTGCAGGCAACAATTATCAGGACGGCAACGTTACCATGAACATCAAGGTTCTTGCAACCCAGCTCGCTTCTGAGAACGATAGCTTCGACAATCAGTACGATGCAGACGCCAACTATCCTAATGGTTATGCAGTAGCTGACGTTATTCCCGGTGAGGCGGTTATGCTTACCGTTTATGACAATGAAGATTCTAAGATCGGTACTGTTCTTGTTCCCGCTGGTGCTATTGCAGACGGCGTAGACAAGATTAATGCAGTCATTAATGAGAGTGATTACATACCTAGCATCACTATTAATACAGGCCGTACGAGCGAGACTATTAACATCGACGTTTCAGGTCTTAAGGCTGACAATACCGAGCCCGTTATGGTTGAGTATTACATCGGTGAGGGATTTGATCCTTACACCGTAGAGGTATATCACTATGATACAAAACTCACAGAAGGATTCTTCTCCTATAACCAGGCAGACGGTTACGTGACTATAAAATCTACCAACTTCAGCCCGTTCACTCTCGTGTACGATGAGAATTCTCATTACGAGAATGAGGCAAATCTTCCCGAAGGACTTCCTACTGCAAGCGTAACTCGTGTTTCTCAGTATGAGAATACAAACCTTGAATGGGGCAGCTATGGCCAGTGGTCTCCCACAGAGGGACTCGATTCCCAGCTCGAGGCAGCTTATACCTTCGCTTGTACTGAGACACCTGAACAGGCAAAGTTAAATAAATATAGCCAGTGGCACTGCGACTTCGTAGTAAAGCTTGATAGAGATCTTGGAGAAAACCAGATCTTCCTTGGCGGTAACTACGGAACATGGGGTTGGATAGGCTTCCATAATGGTGATCTTACGCTCGCAGCTAACGAAGAGGTACCTCTCCTTGGCAGCGTAACAAGCAATCCTTGGATGTACGAGGATGTAGTAGACTTCGTTGGAACATTTACCTGTGGTGTTGGTGACGTTGATGATGCTCTTAAAGGCGCAACATTTACCGTTATGCTCCGTCTCACCAATCCTGAGAATGAGAATGAATTCTACAACGTAGCAACCATTAACTACACTTTCAGCTAAATCGAAACTGTAAAATTGCTGAGTAGTTAAGCATTAATTACCATGCCCCCAACCCTCCGGGGTTGGGCGGCAACAGAAGCGCACAGAGCCACTCGGCTTTGAGCGTGTAGAATATTTGTGTGTTTCTGTTGCCGAAAGCGGTGCGAGATATTTGCCTACGGCAAAGCGATATATTTGCTCCGCAAATGCGATATGCCGCGAACTGCGCGGCGCGGGAAACCTCACCCGTCTTGCTATGCAAGCCACTTTCATCGAAGGAGAGATGTAAGTGGACAGTCGGGGTAGCGAAGCGGCGCGAGAGTGTTAGAAAACGATTGATTATCGTTTTTCCTCGAGCGGACCGAGTCCGCAGACGAGACCGCCTGTCCCTACGGGTTGTGCTCTGTTTGCTCCTTCGTTTTGCATTTAACACCCTTGGTTTTGCTATGCTACCAAAGGGGAGTGTAAAATGCGAAATACAAAGTTAGTGATTTAAATTATAATATAAAAGATGAAAAGGAAAGACAAAGAATGAAAAATGCGATGAGTATTAAGAATCGCTTGATCTCAGCTGTGCTTGTGCTTGTGATGATGATCTCGTCACTCGTGGGCACGACCTTCGCGTGGTTTACCGATACGGTGACCAGCGTGGGCAACACAATTGAGTCAGGCAGTCTTAAAGTCGACCTTTTGCACAAGGTGGGCGATGACTGGATCTCGCTTAAAGAGAACGAGGATCACCTTGTTTTTGACTACAAGAAGTGGGAGCCCGGCTTCACACTTGTAGAGACCCTCAAGGTGCAGAACCTTGGCAGCCTTGCGCTTAAGTACAGACTCTCTGTTGAGGTTGAGGCAGGTACTGCGACCAAAGGCTCAAATGGAGAAAAGCTCGCCGACGTTATCGACGTTTGGGTATACTACGGTGAGTCCTCTGCATCTGGCTACGGTGCGATTACAGCGGCAAACTCCGGCTGGGTAAAGAAGGGCACACTCTCCGAGGTAATGAATAAGCCCACCGAATTTATAAACGGAAATCTCCTTCCTACCGGAAATGTATCGAACGATCCAAATGTTGCGGTAGGCAACCAAACTGTAAACGTTGCTTTACATATGCAGGAGTCTGCAGGCAATGAGTACCAGAATCTCTCTGTCGGCAACATTTACGTAAACCTTGTTGCAACACAGCTTTCAAGTGAGAGCGACAGCTATGGCTCCGATTATGACAATGACGCAGAGTTCCCCACCTTTAGTGGCTCTTACATCGCGAGCGCACCTGTAGAACTCGATAACGAGAACAAGGTTGTAAACGACGTAATGCTCCTCAGTGATGACGGAACAATAGGCGCAATCGTTCCTGCCGGCACACTCCTTAAGCCGGGTACGACGAAGCTCACACTCAACGTTACCACTCTTGATAAGTCCGAGAGCAACGTTGTCGCAAGTGAAAATCAGAACCTCAACGCAATTGACGTTCACGTAGCAGAGGTTGCAGAGGGCAATACTACTCCTATTATTGTAACTATAGAGCAGCTCCTTGCTCCCGGTCTCAATATGGGTAACTACGATCTCTATCACGTAGAGGACGGCGCAACCGTTGCTATGAGTTACGTTGCAGATGCAGCTGATCTCGACGTGCACAACGAGTTTACCTATGATCCCGCAACCGGTGACGTAAAGGTGGCTATGGCAAGCTTCTCTGAGGTTGTTACTCTTTCGGATAAAGAGAATGCTTGGGAAGGTGGAGTTGACCACACTTGGTATGACGCAAGCAAGACCGAGCTTACCATCGCAAACGCTGACCAGCTCTGGAGCTTTAGCCAGATTGTTGGTAACATGGCAGAGGATATCGAGCAGGATAGCTTTAAAGGTAAGACCGTAAAGCTTATCGCTGACATCAACCTCGGCGATGCTGAGGATAGCAACAACCCCGACATAATCTTCTATCCTATCGGTTATTGGAATAACGAGGGTACTTACGAAAGAAAGCCCGTTGAAGAAAGAGAAACTGCTGTTGAAAGTGGACTCTACACCTTCTACGGTACCTTCGACGGTAACGGTCATACTATCTCTAACTTCTACCAGAACACATGGGAGATGAAGGGTGACCACAACTGGTATAGCGCGGTTACAGAACAGTACTACCGTGACGGTATGGGCTTGTTCGGTCGAGTTTACGGCGCTACGATAAAGAACCTTACTGTAACAAACTTCTCATCCGACGGTGAGATTGCTACTACCGGTGTTATTGCAGCTTATGCAGATTGCGGCTCCACATTTGAGAATATCGCAATATTCAACTGTAATCCCCGCGTATACAACATTGGCAACGGCGGTATCGTAGGTTGCGCAGGTTGGTATAATAAGACCGAATCTACCGCAGAAAACCCCGTCGCGCCTATCACTTTCAAGAATATAACCGTTGATAACTCTAATAAGATCTCTGCTCTTTGGGGCTCTTACGACGTTCCCTGCGGTGGTATTCTCGGTCAGTACTATCCCACGAGCGGACAGTCTTCATACAACTATCCCGCAAACACAGGACTTTACTTCGAGAACTGTCACGTCTCCGCACAGCTCGACGTATACAACGACGTTTGCGCTAACTATCAGTACTATGCATATCGTTATGCAGGTATGCTTATCGGTTCTGTAAGAGAGAATACTACAACTGCTGACGGCAAGACTATTCCTGATATGACCGGCATCACAGCGTCCGGTTGTACCGTAAACTTTGGTGACTGGAACGATTACTACTACTGTGAGCTTGTTTCCAACGGCAAGGCTTCTTATACTCACGATCATAAGATGAGCCGTCTTGAACAGGTTAAGTCCGTTGACACGGAAAAAATGACTGTTGTAACTCTTAAGGGTAAAACGGTTGCCATTCCCACATCCGGAAAAGCTAACTACGTTGTAGTTCAGAGTATGACAGATGGTGCATGGGATCACGGTGACGGTAAAGAATATGCGATCTGTTATCACTTCGTAGACGGTGCGGTTTGGAATCACACCGATGCAGGCACAGAAATCGTTAACGAAGTAGAGGTACTCAAGGAAGATAAGACCATTGTTTACCGCGAGTTCAACAACCTCGTTACCGGCTACGGCTGGGGCGTTACCACAATGGCTATTAACTATATGCCCGGTGTTAATGATCTTGACGTTGATGAGGGCGAACAGCAGGAATCTGTTGTTAAGTTTAACGGTAAGGTTAGCGAGCTTGTAGATTATCAGACTTATAATTTCGGTGATATCTTCGATTTAGTTTATAATGGCGTTGAGTTGAAGCCTGATGCACTTTCCGTCAGCGTACACAATCTCAACGAGAATAACCCTGTTTCTGCTACTATCGATTATGATAGAGAGAATTGGGCAAACGGTACTATTACTTTCACCGGCGCAGGTGAGGTTAATATTACTATTCAGGATTACTACTTCTGTACTCCTACTACAATAAAGGTAACTATAACAGAGCACGAGCACGTATACGATAATGCGTGTGACACAACTTGTAATGAGTGTGGCGATGAAAGAACAGTAGGTGATCACGTATACGATAATGCGTGTGACGCAACTTGTAATGAGTGTGGCAATGGAAGAACAGTAGGTGATCACGGATATGATAATGATTGCGATGTAGATTGTAATGAATGTGGCGCAACAAGAGAGGTTGGCGAACACATTTACGACAACGAATGCGATGCAACTTGTAACGAATGTGGTGCTGAAAGAACAACTGAGCACACCGCAGGTGCAGAAGCAGATTGCGAAAACGCACAGACTTGTACTGTATGTGGTGTAATACTTAAAGCAGCACTTGGTCATACCGAGGTTGTTGACAAGGCTGTAGCTCCTACTTGTACTGCAACCGGTCTTACTGAAGGTAAGCATTGCTCTGTATGTGACGAAGTACTTGTTAAGCAGGAGACTGTTGCAGAACTTGGTCATACTGTAGTAATAGATGCAGCTGTAGCTGCTACTTGTACCGCAACTGGTCTTACCGGAGGTAAGCATTGTTCTGTATGTAACGAAGTTCTCGTTGCACAGACAGTAGTTGCAGCACTTGGTCACATCGAAAGCGAATTTACAGGTGATTTCCGCTATAGAGTAGGTAATCAGAATGCTGTTCAGCTTAGTTCGTTGTTCAATGTTGGAAAACGTGACGTAACCGTTAATTGCACACCTGTTGCGGGTAATGCATCTGTAACAGTAAATGGCACTTTGCTCAAATTCAACGAAACAGGTATTGTAACAATTACACTTACATCTGATTGCACTTGCAATGAGTGTGTTCGTGAACTCGAACTCGAAGTAGTTGATGCAGTTAACGCAACCGGTGCAACAAGTGCTACTTCGAATAACGTAGTTCTTCTTAACGACTGCGGATTCAGTTCTCTTGAAGTTTCCGGTGGTTACACACTTTACGGTAATGGATTCACTATGACATGTGGTAGTGATTCTCCTGCACTTGATACCGGTTATTCATTCGTAACCCTTAATAACGGTACGCTTGACAACGTACAGATCGTATTACCTAACTTCGATTATGCTGTTCTCTACAAGAGCAATATGACCGAGAGCGGAAACCGTTCTCAGACAACTGATAGAACTCGTTATTATAACGTTAAGAGTGGTGTAATGGTTTCCGGTAATAGCCAGATTCTTAACTCTCGCATTTCCGGTGCAAGAGCGGCTGTAAACGTAACCGGTGGTAATTGCATAATTGATAACTCTCGTCTTGAACTTGGTGCAGTTGCTTCTCTTCTTGTGGGTGCAGCTAATAGCCTTACTTTGAGAGATGTTACTCTTGTACAGAAACCCACTGCTTCTACGTATGATCCTTCTAAGACTCTTATGGGCTTTAGCGTCCTCTTCATTTGTGATGCCGATGGTAACACCGCTCCTGTGACTCTTGAAGGAACACTTACTCAGGACGCATGGGTTAATGAGGAATATAAAGAGTATGTTCCTAGCGCAGGAGAGAGCATTATATCTACTGTTCTTGGAAAAACCGACTATTTACATGATTTGGATGGCGATAGCAAAAACGAGTCCTTGAATCTCGGATTTGCATATATGCCTGAGTCGCTTACATCTAAGGTAAATACTACTACTATTACTGATAATAGAACTAATAAGAATGATGTTCCTTACGATTATGCTGAGGTTTCTATTCTTAACGGCAAGACTTACGTATATTCCTACAAGAATTCTTATGGAACAGCGGATTCCTTCATAAATATAGGTGATTATATTCCTAATAAGTACGGTGATATCATCACCGTGAGTTACTCTGACATCAAGGATGGCCTTGAATCAGGCAAGTCCTTCGGTACAGACGGTTGGGTATATGAGCTTAACGTAGATCTTGATAAGGCGTCTGGATATAAGCTTGATTTCAGTAAACTTTCTATGGTAGTGAACGGAGTTCCTGCTACTGATTTCACGGTCAACGGTAGTGCAAAGCCCACCTCTCCTGTAGCGGTTACGGCGGGCGGTGTAACTTACACATTGACAGCAACAGTTGATGGCAAGGAATATACTGCAACTTATAAGGTGACCGGTACTGAAACCAGCAAGGAAAGTCCTTCTAAGGTGAGCGGACCTACCACTGCAGGATTCGGTGTAGCTAAGAGCTACGGTGGTGACTGGAGTGGCGCAGCGGACGTACTCACCGGTGTAAAGGTTAAGTATTGGAGCGTTGCTGAAAACAAATACGTAGAGTTCGATTTTAGTAACTTCACTGTGCCTGGAAATGCAGGTAAGTTGAATGGAACTAATAGTTATTGGGAATATACTCATACTAATAATGATTTCACCTTAAAGGTTACTAATACTGTTGCAATTCATAGTGGTAAGTCGGTTTATGGTATGCCGATTCGTGGAACTGATGGTAAGTTGTATTTCACAATTTCATCCACTAATGGATATGTAGGAAGCGGAACTTCAAGTAGAGCTATCACGATGCAGTACGAATTTACCGATAACAATGGTGGCGAAACACTTACATTCACTCATACGTTTAACATTTCTTACAACAAGGATGATCAGTATAGCTATAGTGATTTGAGCGGCAGCGGAACTCTCACTAAATTGAGTAGCGGTGGCGGTAGCAGTAGCTGTCTTTCTCCCGACACTCTTATCACTCTTGCAGATGGTACACAGGTTCGTGTAGACTCTCTCACAGGCGACGAGGAACTTCTTGTCTGGAACCTCATGACCGGTAAGCTCGACAAGACTACTATAATGTTTATCGACAGCGAGATTGAGGCTGAGTGCGAGGTTGTTAAGCTCTACTTCTCTGACGGAACAGAGGTTAAGGTAATTTACGAGCATGGCTTCTGGGATTACGATCTAAACAAGTACGTATATCTTGATGCGAATGCGGCTGATTATATCGGTCACACCTTTGCTAAGCAGAACGGTGATACACTCGAGCATGTACAGCTCGTTGACGTTGTTATTGAGACTGAACTCACAACAGCATGGAGCCCTGTTACTGTAGGACACCTTTGCTACTTCGTAAACGGTATGCTTTCTATGCCCGGTGGCGTAGGCGGTTTGTTCAACATCTTTGAGGTTGATCCCGAGACTATGACCTACGACTACGAGGCTATGCAGAAAGATATCGAGATCTACGGACTCTACACTTATGAGGAGCTCAACGCTATCTGTCCTCTTAGCGAGGAAATGTTTGAGGCTGCAGGTGGTGCATACCTCAAGATATCTATCGGAAAGGGCAACCTTACCGAAGAAGAACTCTTCGATATGATTAACCGTTATAGCAAATTCTTTGAATAATGGTTGATTGAATTTAAAAAGCCCCCAACCCTTCGGGGTTGGGCGGCAAACAAAGGGCATATGGCTGCTTGGCGGTGATGCGAGGCGGTTGTACTTTATGTCCTTCGTTTGCCGATTGACAAAATATTGTATGTATGAAAAAAGAGAGGGGGAAAT
>JAZRAE010000107.1:0-8072 GCA_045634385.1 Eubacteriales bacterium
ATAATAGTCAAGACCTACCGATGCCATCAGTTCTATAACGTTTTCTCTTGATTCGCTGGGAGTTCTCATGCTTATAAAGGTGGGGGTCATATTTACTCTATAGTATGCTTCTCTTCGGATCTCCATATTGATTCCGGGTATTCCTTGGAACAAACCAGTTGGAATTTGATCAATATAGTTCCAATACGGCTTGAAGACGTACTGAAAATTCTGTTCATCAAATCTCTCAAATATAACTTCACCTACATAGTAGTCGCGATTACTTCTATCATATACCTTTATAATACCCGCATTACTATAGTATGGTCTACCGACAAGCGGTCTTGTGTATTCACTTGTCAACATATCATCATCTCCTAATTAACTAATCTATCGTACGCCGGCTTTAATATCTTCTCGTACCTTTCTCTATACATACGCTTGTAAAACTTTTTGCGCAAATCATTGATACATTCTATTGTGTCAATCAATTTATCAATTTCTTCAAATTTGATTCTTGGAAATATTCTTAATAACGCTTTATTGCATTCTTCGAATTGCAAGCTGTTGATAACTTCATGGTAGGAACTCTTTCTACCATCCATCTTTACATGGGAAGTCGGGAATGTAAAAACTCTCTTATCTATTTCTTCTTCCGAGCCTAAAACGTCATTAATTCTTTCATCTGTATTAAGCTTTGGATACATACTAGAACCATTATCATATACCGGCGCTATTTTGTATTTGTTATCTTTCTTTATGAATCCCCAGTTGCCACCATGTCTATCGAAATTACCATTAAAGGCGTCAATAACAAACATATCCCAAAATCTATCAACAGTTTCCTGAACGTTGGTAGATTTCTTATTTTCAATCAACATTCTTTGAATATCTTCATACGAGTATTGGTACATTTCTTTATCTTCTTCAAGCGAACTTTCACCAACGTCATTAAAATGAACTAAGATCTCTCCATCTGCACAAAAATGCTTCAATAGAACAATATTTCTACCGTTATATGTTCCAAGAAATGTATCTTGAACAGGTATGCCAAGCAACTCAAATATATGGCTTCCCAAATATTCGGAAACATGGTTAAAAGTCAAACCAACCTCAGAATTGCGTTGATATTTCATTATATATCGTTGGCCATTGATTGTTATTTGAACCTTATCTTCTGCCCCGGAAAAGAACACATCGGCATCAACTGGATAAATAGAATAATCCTTCATATCTAATCACTCCTTTTTTGTAGTTACTATTATAACACATTACATTGTATGTGTCAATAGGTTGGTTTATACATTTTGATACAAAATTGCGCCATTTATGCTAACTATAACTTATACGTGCTCGCGAGCGATATGGATTAAAAGAGGTTAAATTGGTGAAAAACTGGTGAAAAATTTGATTGAAAATTATTTAATGATATAAAAGTTAAAAAATCCATTGTACAATATGCACACTTTTTCATTCGATAAAAGCGGTTAAGGCAGTTTTTATTGTGCAATATGTAAAATATTTCAAAATATTACCAGTAAATCCCAGAGCTCCTAAGGGTTAGTTACAGGTTCGATTCCTGTTGCGGGTGCCAAAAAGGGACAATCACCGACGGTGGTTGTCCCTTTTTGATTCCCGCACTGAATCGACCTGCTCCGAGGCTTGCCTCGGAATCAGGTTCGAAACATTGCTCCGTCCTTCCCTGTGGGAAGCTTGCAAGACGGAGCAAATTCCTGTTGCGGACGCGACCAACTCAAATAATTTCACTTTTTTCTTGAATTACACCTTTATGCTAATTGCTTTATCATCACATTTATGGTATAATTTATGTATAATCTTCATTGACCACTGAGGAATGTATGGCAAACAAAAAACACATAATTGACTCCCCTGAGCTTATAGCAGTTTGGGATTGGAAAAAGAATAACGAAGCTATGCTTGATCCCAATCAATTGACAACCGGATCTGGAAAAAAGGCTTGGTGGATATGCGCAAGCTGTACAAAAAGTTTTTCAAGGAGAATTGCTGATACTCACCGACCAATATGCAAAGCATGCGCTAACACCAATATTTACAAACCCATAGATCCTACGGATTCTTTAGCACACAATTTTCCCGAACTGATAAAAGAGTGGGATTATGATAGAAATACTCTCAATCCTTATAATATCAAACCACACAGCAATTTAGCGGCATTTTGGAAGTGCAAGGAGTGCGGCACTTTATTTGAAGCCGCTCCGGATTACCGTATTCGTTCAAACGGTGGCGGATGCAAAGAATGCAAAAAACGCACGCTTTCAAAATTAAAGCAAATTCCTCAAGCAGGGTTGTCTTTTCTTGAAAAATACCCCTACATTGTTAACACTTATTATGATTTCGAAAGAAACGACCACATTGATATACGTGGCGTTTCATACAAAAGCAATCGCAAAGCACTGTGGAAGTGCAAAAAATGTGGTGTTTCTTGGATAGCTAAATTTCAGGATATGGCTGAAGGCAGACAATGCCCTCAGTGTGAAACCGTAAAATTTAAATCTTTTCCGGAGCAATGTTTATTTTATTATATTCACAAATATTTTGAATCCGCTATATGGGGATACAACTCTTTCAAAACCAAGGGATTATATGAATTGGATATTTACATTCCAAAACTTAATATAGCAATTGAATATGATGGAGAACATTGGCATCAAGAAATCGACCAAGATTTAAAAAAGGATCTGTTGTGTGACGGTTTGCAATTTAAATTGATAAGAGTCAGAGAACCATCTTGTCCTTCATATTCGTCGAATTCTGTTAAGATTTACCGCAAAATCAACCATCAAGGCGACAACTATCAAGACTTAAACAAAACAATAATTGGTGTCTTAAAGGAAATTGACGCAACACAAGTCTATGTAGTAAATATTGAAGCCGACCTTGTGGACATATATAATATTTCTCCACAACAAAAGATAGATAATTCGTTCGGAGATAACTTCCCTGCACTAGTAAATTATTGGGATTATCAGAATAATGGCACTGTAATACCTTTTCAAATACCGCCACAGAGTGATAAAATGTTCTTCTTTTTATGCCAAACCTGTGGAAAATCGTTCAAGCGGCGCATTGCTTCTATAACGCGAGGTGCGGAATGTCATTGTGTTTCTTGTTCACGCAAAAAAGCGGCATTATCAAGATCACACGCGCCTGCAAAAAAGAGCATCGGACAGCTTTATCCAAACATTGCGAAAGAACTAGTAAATTATAAAAACGAAAACATTGATATATTTTCAATATATCCAGGGAGCCAAACAACATTATGGTGGAATTGTTCGGAATGTAAAAATTTTTATAGAATGACTCCTAACAATCGAACAAACGGACACGGCTGCCCTAAATGTGCCCAATCATCTCGTGTATCCAAGCGAAGCAAAAAGGTTAGAAACGTAGATACTGGTGAAATTTTTAAATCTTTATCAGAAGCAAGCAAGGCGTATAAAATCAATGCAAGTTGCATATGCGCCGCTTGTACAGGGCATCAAAAAACTGCGGCAGGATGCAGGTGGGAATATATCAACGAATAATGCCCTCTGCACCTCACCACAAACTAAAAAACAATCCCTCTCGGGCTAACCACCTTTGAGGGATTCTTTCATTTTTATATACAGTATTTGATTATGAGCTCGCAAATGAGCACTGTGGCGCTTGCGCCTGCCGCGACCGTAACGAGGCCACGGTTGAAGTAGGCAAGGATGACGGCGGCGAGTGTGCCGACGATTGCCGATGCCAAGTAGGCCGAGGAATAAAATACCGCAGGCACCGTCATTGCGGTAAGGACCGCAAATGGTATGTAGTGGAGCAGCGAGCGCAGAAATCTGTTTTTGATCTTTTTGCGGAAAAAGACCATTGGAACCATTCTTAAAAGATAGGTTACGAGCGCACCTACAAGGAGATAGCCGAGGAAAACGAGGAAATTATCCATTCTCGCTCACCTCCCCGTCATCATCAATAGGAAACAGAAGTGCGAAAATAACGCTGACGAAAAGTGCGATGATGATTATTACAAATCCTGAGGGGATCACCGAAAGCGCGGGTACGTAATAGAATACGCAGGACAGGAGCGCCGAAAGAAGAACGCACCAAAATCCCTTTGCGCTGCCCTTGGCAAAGGGGATGACGATCGCTATAAACATTCCGTATATGGCGATTCCGAGTGCTGAAATAACTATTGCGGGAAGCACGTTGCCTGCGACGGCGCCCAAAAGTGTACCGAGGCTCCAGCCGAGGTATGGCGTTAGGATGAGGCCGAAAAGATATTGTCTGCCGACTGTGCCGCGGGCTGAGGATGCGACTGCAAAAACCTCGTCGGTGTTGATAAAGGCGATAAGAAATCTATCGCCCAGGCGCACGTTTTCGCTCATTTTTTGTGAAAGAGATACCGACATTAGCGAGTATCGCGAATTGATCACGAGCTGGGACAGGGCAAGCTCGATATACGAGCCGCCGCCTACGATTATCGGCACTGTGGCAAGCTGACCTGCCGAGGTGACGTTAAGCATAGATATAAGAAGCGCCTCGAGTATGCTAAGGCCCGACTCAGTGGCAAATATGCCGAAGGCAAAGCTAACCGAAAGATAGCCGATCGCAATCGGTATTCCGTGCATTAAGCCCATTCTGAAGCTTTTATTTTCCATTTTTCGATTTACAAACCTTTAAATTTACCCTATCACTCACTATAACTGTAAACTTCCTCGCACTCGAAGTACTTGACCTCGACGTCGGCGAACTGCTTTTTGATGAGGTCGGCGATGTAGACCATTCCGGCGCGCTCGGAGCCGACGTGGCCGAGGGCGAGGACGGCTTTGGTAAAGCCGAGCTGTGAGGCATCGCGTGCGTACTCGCAGAGCGCCCATTCGCAGACCTCGCCTGCGATAAGTGCCTGGCAGACGTCGCGCTTGAGCTCATCCATCAGGCCGCCGGGTGCGCCGAACATACAAGACACGGTGGAGATGGGCTTATCGGCGGCGCCGGCGATGCGGACGTGCTTGATGCCGAGTCTTTGCTCGATGTGCTTGGCGAGCTGCTTTGCGGTCATAGGCTCGTCGAGGTGGACGCGCGCGAGGTCGAAGGTTTCGGAGGGTCTGACCTCGCCCTTAAGGCCAAGGAGCATAAGCTCGCCAAAGGCGATCATATCGGGCATGGTATAGTGTGGGTGGTCGTGGAAGCGGTATATCGCTATGCCGCTATCCTCAACGAGCTTTGCCTTTGCGCACTCGATGGGGTCGTCCGTACGGTTATCAAAGTGGTTATAATATAGGGGCTCGTGGACTATCAAAAGCTCGGCGCCAAAGTCCTTTGCCTGTCTTATTACGTCGGGTGTGCCGAACATTGCGACGGCGACCTTAGTGACCTCGACGTCGGGCGAGCCGCTTTTAAATGTGTCGCAGGTTTCGGTGTAGTCGGTGCGGAAGGAAAAGTCGTTAAGGAATTTTACTATCTGTTCAGCTTTCATAGCGTTCTCCATTAGTTGGGTTGTAGTTTAAGTATAGTATACACCAAGCATAGGGTGGTGTCAAGGGGAAATGCGCTTATCCGAGGTGGCGGTCTTTTTTGCTTCATTGAGTTTTTTCTCACTTTTTTACTTGAAATTTGCGTGCCTTTATGGTATAATATAAGAAAGACAAAATGAGAGAAAGGAACGAGGTATGGCACTTGAAAACAAGCTGGGTATAACCAGCTCCGGTGAGCTTGCGCGCGAAGAAGAGCGCATAAGCAAGACACGCGCAAAAGAGCTTTTTGAAACGAATTACCTTGCATCGCTTAAGCCCGGAAGCTTTGATGCGCTTGCTAAGATACACGCCTTTCTTTTCTCGGATATATACGAGTTTGCAGGAAAGATGAGGACGGTTAATATTGCAAAGGGCAATTTCAGATTTGCTCCGCTTATGTACCTTTGTGCAGCGTTGGAAAACATCGAAAAGATGCCGCAAAGCTCATTCGACGAGATAGTCGAAAAGTACGTCGAAATGAACGTGGCACACCCCTTTAGAGAGGGCAACGGACGCGCGACACGAATTTGGCTCGATCATATACTCAAATGCGAGATAGGAAAGGTCGTTGACTGGAGCCTTGTCGACAAGGAGGACTATCTTCTCGCTATGGAGAGAAGCCCCATCAAAGATATTGAGATCAAGCACCTTTTGAGAAATGCGCTTACCGACAAGGTGGACGATAGACAGGTGTTTATGAAGGGTATTGATACAAGCTATCATTACGAGGGATATACGACGTTTAAGATCGAGGATTTGAAGTAACAGAAAAAGGCTGACCGAGACGGTCAGCCTTTTTGATCGTTAACCAAGGGGGATTACGTCGGTGGGCTTGCGGATAAGCCACTTGCCGTTGGTGAAGTCGGGGATAAGCTGGGGTGCGCCGCCCTGTGCGATAGACATTTCGGAGAGCGCGGTGACTGCCATCCAGGTTGCGCCGTCGTAGACGTCGATGTCCATAGGCTCGCCGTTTATGAGGCAGTGGATGAAGCGGGAGAACATAATGCCGTCCATACCGCCGTGGCCGCGCTGGATTTCCTCCGCGGTCATATTCTTCCAGACCTCGGGGAGATAGTCCTCCTCGTAGCTCTTTGCGTTGTCGAGTGCGCCCTTAAGGTACTCAACGTTGTCCCAATACTCCTTCTCACCGTCGAGGAATACCGAGTTTGTGGTCATAGAGTAGGAGCCCTTGGTGCCGCGGACGGTAAATCCACGGTCATAGGAGCGAGGAAGAGTGGTATCGAGGGTGAGGACGATGGTCTCGCCGCCGGCGCAGGTGATGACGGTGGTAACGATATCACCCTGCTTGAAGCGTCTGTCCTTGAGGGTGGGATCTTCCTTGTAGAGCTCCTTATCGTTTATATACTGCTCAAGGCCGTGAGCGGCAGACGCTACGGACACGAGAGAAACGAGACGGTTGCCGCGGTTTACGTTAAGCAGACGTGCGATGGGGCCGAGCTCGTGGGTGGGATAGTTCTCACAGTTGCGGTTGGTGTAGTTGCGAAGACGGTAGTGGCGCTTGATGTTGCCGTTTGAGATCTCCTCGCGAAGGTCGTGGCCGTACATACCCGATGCGTGCACGATCTTACCAAGCTTGCCGGAGCGGGCGATGGCAGTACCGAGGAGCTCGTGCTTATTGTAGCAGCAGTTCTCCATAAACATAAAGGGGGTGCCGGTCTCTTCCTGGGTCTTTACGAGCTCGTTAAGCTCGTCGATCGAGTAAGCGCCGCCAACCTCGCAGGCAACTGCAACACCTGCACGCATAGCAGCGATGGCGATCTCGATGTGGGATTCCCAATATGCGGAGATGTAGACCGCATCGACCATCTTCCCGTCAAGGATCTCCTTGTAGTTTGTGGTCTTGTAGGGGGGCTTTGCTTCGGGGCGCTTTTCGAGAATGACCTTCTCTACGGTGTCCATTCTGTCCTCATAGAGGTCGGAGATCGCAACGAAGTCGAGCTCGGTAAAATGAACGAGGTTGTCGCGGATCATATAATGTCCGCGGTGGCCGAGGCCGATAACACCAAATCTGATCTTTTCCATTTTTGCTTCCTTTCGCCGCTTGTCGGCGGCTTTTGTTTTCAATTATTACTGTGTACATTTTAGCACACGATATAGCCGCTGTCAATTGATTATTTACCTAAATTGGTGTATTTTTTAACTGTTTCGCATTTTGTTGGCGATGAGATTGACATATCGGCGAAAAAGTGATAGAATAGTAAAAAAGGAGGTGCGCTATGAAGGGAATAAGAATTTTTCGCGGCGCGATATTCGTATACGACGGACTTTTTACGGTAAGGCTGTTAAAATCCGGAGAGTGCGGCCCATCGCCTATTGCATATCCGGTGCTTGAATGGGATCTGCGCACCGAGCCGCCCGAGCGCTGGGAGTATATGACCGAGAGCGATATACGCGGTCTTGACGACGGCGGATACGACAAGATCTGTGCGGCGTTTGAAAAGATACACAAGACACTTAAGATATGAGAAAAAGGCACAATTCTGTGCCTTTTTTATTTTTTTCAAAAATCTGCACCCTTTCGGTGATTTCGGGCGTTTATAT
>JAZRAE010000108.1:0-4626 GCA_045634385.1 Eubacteriales bacterium
TAAATTGTTAATGCTTCCGATTGCACTTATATGCGAAATATGGGGAGTTTTGCTATCAGCAGTGGGAATTTTTGAATTTCGAATAAACATATTTTTCAAAAGATTGTTTGAAGATGATGTTTATCAAGAAGCTATGTATCAAAAAACTGGATCGCATCGTTTGATATTCGCAACACCCGTTTTATTGCTTACTTTGATTGAGGTGTTGATAATTATACCTGTTTTCTTGTGTGCTCGAATAATCAATACGATTATGGAAATTGTACCGATAATTATGTTGATTCCAAGTCTTGTATTTGGCGCTATATTAGGAAGTTTGGTTATGGTCTTTAATCTTGCACAGTACTCTATGCTTGATTCGTATAAAAAATCGCAGATTTTACCTGAGCATTTGACAGAAGTGCATCCCACTGTAGTAATAACTCAGAAAATGGGCGGTATGCAGTAAGTAATATAGTTGAATAGTATAATGAAATAATACTTGACAAATTGAATATATGGTGCTATAATAAAAATACGGAAAGCACCGATGACGGTTGCTCCCCAGAACAGTTAAAAGATAACCGCTAAGCTTGGGAAGGCAGGGCGGGTATCTTTTTTTGTCATAAAAACAAGATATAATTGCAAATATAAGTAAGGTGATCTGTATAAGATCATTCCACGTTATGTACTGCATTCTATCACCTCCCTCCATTTGTGAGGAAGGTAAAAAGATACGCTTCCTCAAGAAAAGGAAGCAACCGCCACCATACAATGATGCTTTCCGGGTGTTTTCACACCGCTATCATTATATCACCATATATCATTTGTGTCAAGACTTTAAAATTTAATACTTGACAAAAGAATAATGCGGTGGTATAATAAAAACGGAGAGAGCCGATGACGATGCTTCTCAAACAATGCGATCTAAATTAACCGCCTTATGTGGAAGTGAGGCGGTTAATTCTTTTTATCTATGCCGGAAGTAATCGGCAAGTGTAATAAGTAATGTTAAAAGCATCAGCAATTCTGCTAACGTTATGTACATCATTATCACCTCCCCCCAATGAATTGAAGGGAGTAAAGAATCTGCTCCCTTCTCAATGATAAGGGAAGCACCGCCAACGTTATGGCTTTCTCCGGGCGCTATAGCACCAAGAGCATTATATCACCTTGTTTCTCATTTGTCAAGAGAGAGGTTAACATGAAAAAACGCGCAGATGGAAGATATCGCAAGGTCATAGACGGTAAGACGTTCTACGGTGAGACCGAACGAGAGGTCTACAAAAAGATATTTGAGTACACTGAAGAGAAGGAACGCGGTGCATCTTTTTCTAAGGTGACAGATGAGTGGTGGGACATAGAGGTCTTACAGCTCACTCCCGGCACCGCGAAAGGCTACAAAAAAGCCACAGAACGCGCGAAAGACTTTTTTAGGTCTTATCGTATAACCGATATCTCCGCAGCCGATATAACTAAATATCTGCATACTCTCGCAAGGCAAGGATTTAGTAAGAAGACTGTAAAAAACCATAAGATAGTAGTATCAAGAATATTACATTATGCTACAGTAGAATGTTATATAAAAACTAATCCTGCGCGCGATGCCGAGCTGCCGAGAAATCTTGCCGAGAAAAAACGCAAGCCTGCATCGGTACGCGAGGAAACCGTTATCAAGACTGCCTCCAATGACGAGTGGCTTCTTCCCTACTTTGCCCTTATGACCGGTATGCGTAAAGGCGAGCTGATCGGTCTCAAGTGGTCGGACATCGATCTTGAACACGATATGATCACAGTCAACCGAAGCGTGTGGTACGGAGACGGTGGCGCTCACGAGAAAACCACTAAGACCGAAGCAGGAATGCGTACCATTCCCATATTGGCACCACTTAAGGATCGCATACTTGTCGAAACGAGTAAATCCAAGCCTATACCATCTTACTATGTTTTTGGGGACGAGAAACCTCTTTCCGAAAAAGCCTACCGATACCGCTACAAAAAATATAGCGAGCGCTTGGGAATATCTTCTACCCTTCATCAGCTTAGAAAAAGTTTCGCAACTGCCGCGGTCGATGCCAACGTTCCTCCAGATGTTCTCAAGGAGATTATCGGTCACAAGGACATAAGCACAACACTAAATATCTATGCAGAGGTGCGCGAAAATCGTATAAAAGAAGCCGGAAACGCGCTGTCAAAAATGATGCTAAATAACGGCTAATTTTAAACGAAAAAAGGTCAAAAAAGGGTCAGACACCCTCAAATCCCTTGATATACAAGGGATTATATAAAGTTCAAGTCCTTCTGCCCCTGCCAAAAAAGAAAAGTCTTAAAATCGTTAAAAAATAGCGATTTTGAGGCTTTTTTTCTTGTTTTTAGCCTGTTTTTGCCCATTTTTTGAAGATTTTGAGCATTTTTGTTAAAATTCAATTTGTGCAAATTTGTACATAAAAGTACATAAAAATACATATTTAGAGGGTCAAAAGAGGGTCAAAAAAGGGTCAAACTTTTTCCGGTATTTCTATAGTTGTCACTATACTGATAATATTTGATGCATTTATTACTATTTCGCACGATAAATTGAAAACCTTGTGCAAGTCTTGTGCAAGTTATCGTAAAAATAAAAACACCAAGAAACTACGCCAATAGCCTCTTGGTGTTTATGATATGCTAAAGCACACCGCTTAACCGCATATATATTATATCACATAATTATTTATATGCAATAGTTTCTATAAAGTTTCTATAAAGTTTCTATAAGGCATCCTTTCGGGGATGCCTTTTTATTTTTATTTACTATGCTATAACATTGTAGTATGTATGTTTATTGTTATTGTATATGCTATCCTATTACCTACAATTAAATATTTTATCGTCGATTTTAGCCAAATATAAATGGTGACCAATTCGTCTAACATTTGTGGTATCCTATAGGTGCTGATACATATCACTTAAGAAAGGAGGCTTTCGATGGATTGGAAAAAAATCAAAGCCGAGTACATTCGTGACGGTACAAGCTATCGGAAGCTTGCCGAAAAACACGGTGTCTCGTTCAACACCTTAAAGACTCGCGCTATCGACGAACAGTGGTATAAATTAAGACAACAAGCCGACCACAAAACAACAACAAAGATTCTTGAGGATATAATCGACAAGGAAGCGCAACGAGTTGCTACCGTTGTAACTGTTGCGGATAAGGTATTAAAGCGCATTGAGAGGCTCGTAGAAGACGAGACAATGTTCCTTGACACGCAATCTCTCAAGCAGATTACATCCTCACTCAAAGACCTAAGAGACATCAAGGGCGAAAAGAGTGAGCAAGACAGGCGCGAGCAAGAGGCTCGTATCAAAAACCTCGAAAAACAAGCCGAGGGTGATGTTAACGTTGACCGCAACGTCATCGTAACGTTTGGCGGCAACCTCGACAAGTACAGTAGATAGGAGGTGATGCCTAATGCCGACATTGACGATGGATGTACCAAACGAACGTCAGAAACTCTTTCTGATGGCTGACAAGAAATTCGTAGCCTATGGCGGTGCTTAGCGAGAGGTGGAGGTAAAAGCCACGCAGTACGAATGAAAGCGGCTTTAATGTGCCTTAAATACGCTGGTATAAAGTGTATGATCATCCGTAAAACCTACCCCGAATTGCAAGAAAACCACATTAACCCGATGATCAAGCAGTTCAATTGTTATCATCCCGATAGAAACCAAAGGCTCGCAACGTACAATGATGCTAAGAAAAATATCGTGTTCCCAAACGGTAGCCGTATACTATTCAGATACTGCGATACCGAGAAGGATGCCGAGCGTTTCCAAGGAACTGAGGTTGATGCCTTATTTATTGACGAGGCAACGCATCAGTCTGAAGAGCAGTATAACAAGCTCTCTGCGTGTGTCCGTGGCGTAAACGACTTCCCTAAGCGAATATATTTAACCTGTAACCCCGGAGGTGTCGGGCATAATTGGGTGAAAAGGTTGTTTATTGATAAAGAGTACAAAGAGAACGAGAATCCCGACGATTATATGTTCATACAGGCAAAGGTTACGGACAACACAGCTCTTATGACATCCAATCCAAGCTATATTAAGCAACTTGAAGCCTTACCACCTAAACTGCGCGAAGCTTGGCTTTATGGCTCTTGGGATCTCATCGAGGGACAATACTTCCCTGAGTTTAATCGT
Source organism: Eubacteriales bacterium (assembly GCA_045634385.1). Lineage (GTDB taxonomy): Bacteria > Bacillota > Clostridia > Oscillospirales > CAG-272 > UBA1740. The sequence goes on from JAZRAE010000108.1 coordinate 4,162, forward strand.
GCCATACACGTGGTCAAACCCTTCCCCATCCCGAACGAATGGAGGCGTTACAGAGCGTTTGACTACGGTCTCGACCGACTTGCGTGCTATTGGATAGCCATAGACTCAACGAAGACGGTATACGTCTACAAGGAGCTATGCGAGAGTGATCTGCCTATATCTACGGCTTGTGAGCGCATCATTGATATGAATGGTGACGATGATATCTATCTCACCCTTGCACCGCCGGATATGTGGTCACGTTCACAAGAGACCGGAAGAAGCAAAGCGGCTCTCTTTGACGAGTACGGTGTGTCGGTTACCAAGAGTAACAACAACCGCGAGGCAGGATGGCTTGCTATCAAGGAGCTTCTTAAGGTTGATGCAAACGGACATAGCAGGCTCGTTATCTTTGAGAACTGTACCGAGCTTATCAAGTGCCTTCCGGCACTACAGATAGATCCTAAGAAGCCTACAGACTGCGCT
>JAZRAE010000109.1:0-44607 GCA_045634385.1 Eubacteriales bacterium
CTGCTTTCGGTAGCGCAATCAAGGAGATCGTTCTTGTTTACTCCGATTCTAAGGATGTAACTTATGCAAACCCTGACTGTGAGATCTTCACATTCGGTAATGCTATGGGCGAGGCAACTTGCACTGTTAAGCTTTCCACCGCAGCTGGTGTTAAGAGCTACACCATCACTCCCGATGCACAGACCTACACCTTCTTCAAGTTCGAGCATGATCTTGGCTACACCATGTACTGGGCATCTATTACAATCGTTCTTGTTGATGGCACTGTTGTAACTGCTTAATTCAGCATAGATTTAATGAGCACGCACCTTCGGGTGCGTGCTTTTTTGTTTAGGCCATGCTGTTAAAATGTTTCATTTCAAAAGCAAGCTTTTATTCTACAAAATGTTAATTTTTATCCTATTGGTGTATTCCTCTTGAATTGATCGCGCTCACGTGCTATAATATAATAGCGAATTATGTGAAAAGAGGACTTAATATGAAAAATCTATTTAGGCTATTTTTGACACTCGCGCTTGTACTGTCACTTGTGTTTAGTGCTACGTCCTGCGACATACTGCTTAATTACGGTATAGACGTAGAGGGATTTATAGATTCTATTACAGGTGAAAACAACGATAATAACATAGACGATAAAGAGGATAGTAACGACGATATTCCCAGTGGTGATGTTGAACCCGAACCCGAACCCGAACCTGAGCCCGAACCCGAACCCGAACCTGAGCCCGAACCCGAGCCCGAACCCGAGCCCGAGCCCGAACTATTCGGGGGCGGAATACTTTATCTTCCCAATGAGGAAGATCCTATAACAAGCGATCCGTATGTAAATGTGGATATTGAAGAGTTTTACGCTGATTACACGCCTGCGATAAGCTATATGGACGCATATTACAGAACAAAGCATAATCTGATGTCGGGATCTATAGCGGAGCAAGCTCCGGAGCCTACCGTGTCAACTTATCAGCCGATAATTGACGGTCTTTTAGTGTCAAACAACACGTATATTTTCTCCGAAGACGGCAACACATACTACGTTGTGAATGCATATGGCGAGATAGTGAATAAAATATATAAAGGCGCAGCTTACGTTACGCTTGAAGAAGTCGCGGCTTACGTATTTGCCTTTGGTACCATACCTGCAAATCACTCAGAGTCAAAAAAGACTAAGCCTACGGATAGCCCCTGGGGAATATATCTAAGAGTAAATCACACCAATTTCACGGGCGATACATCTCGTTATCCATATGAGCCCGAGCTTCCCAACATTTCTGGTTGCGGCGGTGATCTTTTCTACTATGAGCTGGATATAGGTACTACGGGTACCGACACCGGCAACGGCTACGCGGTTGCTCCATATAACAACGGCACCAAGATAACCAGAGGTGCAGCGCGTATTGTACACGCAAGATACGATCTTGATCGCGACGGTGTGATTGAGATTGGTGAGAACTACGTTTTCTATACATACAATCACTACAATGATTTCCAAGAGTACTTAAACTACGAGGGTGGTTGGGGCGAAATGTTCGGTAATATTACCGGCGGCGGCACCATATCCTCGAAGTACGACTACAATCCCACACCTTATGTCGCGATGGCCTATTCATCCTTTGTTAACGTGGACGGCACACCTGCTAAGTGGATGAAGGTTGTCATAATTGCGTATATACCTCACCGCGAGGAAGTATAAAACAAAAAGATAAAACAGATTGATTTGCAAACTAAAATAGTCATATATGTTGAAAGGTAAAGAAAAATGAGAGCGGTTGTTACTGTTACAGGAAAGGACAAGGTTGGTATCATTGCTATGGCGAGCAAGGAGTGTGCGCGCTTTGGAGCAAACATAATTGATATAAGCCAGACTGTTATAAGAGAATATTTTGCTATGATTATGCTTGTAGAGATAGATAATCTCAAATGTGATTTTTCTACCTTTGTAGCAGATATGAAAGCGGTTGGAGAGGAGAGCGGTGTTGATATTAGCGTTATGCACGAAGATATTTTCAACACAATGCATAACATATGATAAACATACACAATATTCTTGAAACCGTCGATATGATCAGGGAACAGAACCTTGATATTAGAACGGTAACTATGGGTATCTCGCTGTTTGATTGTATCAGCGATGATAAGGACAGATTAAAGGTAAAGGTATTTGATAAAATAACCCGTTCGGCAAAGAATCTCGTTTCCGTATGTGAGGAACTTGAGCGCACCTATGGTATTCCTATTGTTAATAAAAGGATATCCGTTACTCCCATTTCTTATGTTGGCGCGAGTCTATCACCCGACGAGTTTGTCGAGCTTGCCGAGGTGCTCGAGGCGGCAGCCAAAGAGCTTGGGGTAAACTTTATTGGCGGCTTCTCCGCGCATGTACAAAAGGGCGCAACTATCGGCGCAAGAAATCTCATTGAGGCTATCCCAGAGGCTATGGCACGCACTACGAGGATCTGCTCGTCGGTAAACGTAGCATCTACCAAGGCGGGCATCAATATGGATGCCGTAGCTAAGATGGGTGAGATAATAAAAAAGACTGCAGATCTTACTGCGGACAAGGATTCTATTGGCTGTGCAAAGCTCGTTGTATTTGCCAACATTCCTGAGGACAATCCCTTTATGGCAGGCGCAGTACATGGTTTTGGCGAGCCTGATACTGTCATTAACGTCGGTGTAAGCGGTCCCGGTGTAGTTGCCGCCGCTATAAAAGAAGCAGGGGCGTGTGACTTCTCCGTGCTTGCAGAGACAATAAAGCGTATTGCCTTCAAGATCACCAGAGTCGGTCAGCTTATTGCGGCTGAGGCGTCAAGAAAACTCGGCGTACCTTACGGTATAGTCGATCTCTCACTTGCTCCTACTCCTGCTGCAGGTGATTCTGTTGCAGAGATACTCGAGAATATGGGACTTGAAATGACAGGTGCGCACGGCACGACAGCTGCACTTGCGCTTCTCAATGATGCAGTAAAGAAGGGCGGCGTCATGGCATCCAATCACGTAGGCGGACTTTCGGGTGCGTTTATACCTGTTTCCGAGGACCGCGGAATGATTGCTGCTGCTTCTGACGGTGCGCTTACGCTTGACAAGCTTGAGGCAATGACTGCCGTGTGTTCGGTAGGCCTTGATATGATCGCCATCCCCGGTGATACCCCGGCTTCTACCATATCCGGTATAATCGCAGATGAGATCTCCATTGGTGTGGTCAACACCAAGACAACCGCCGTCAGAGTTATTCCCGTTGTAGGCAAGAACGTGGGTGAATCCGCTGAGTTTGGTGGTCTGCTCGGCTATGCACCGATAATGCCTGTTAAACAGAAATCCTGTGAAGCATTCATAAAGCGTGGCGGCAGAATCCCCGCGCCTATACATTCACTGAAAAATTAAAGAAAATCCCCATCAAGCTAAAATACTGCTTGACGGGGATTTTTTATCAGTCGTTAAGAAGCTCCATATTTGTTCTCAAGTGGAGCAGGGGAGTTATTGAAATATATCCTTTGTGAATAGCTACAGTATCGCGCTTCAAATCATCGGGACAAACATCTTCAATCCTTGATCCGACCTGCACGTACATGTCGCCATCGGCTTTTTTAAATATGTCAGAAAAATACTGAGAGCCCTGGTAGGTAAGGTGCATGCCGTTTACTTCATCGGGAATATTTACGTTGAAGATAAGGTTTTTTTCAAAAAGATTCTTATCCGTAATAAACTTATAAACACTATCAAAGTACTGAGAAGCAAATTCCTGACTGTCGGGGAAGGTGGAAAATGCAATTCCGCGTGCTCCGAGTCTTGCAGCCTCGAATATCGCCGCAACTGTTCCGGAGTAGACAAGGTCAACGCCCACATTTACACCGCGGTTAATACCGGAAAGCACGAGATCATACTCTCTTTCAAGTCCCATAATTCCGAATCTTACACAATCAGCAGGGGTGGAGTCCATCTGCCAAGCTTCGACCCCATCCATAAACGGTACTTGTTTAATTTCTATTGGATCAATAAACTGAATTGCATGGCTCATACCGCTTTGCTCCACCTTGGGAGCAACCACAGTTACGTCTCCGATGGTTTTTGCCCACTCTGCAAGCATACGTATGCCGGGAGCGTTTATGCCGTCGTCGTTGGTGATAAGGATTCTCATAACCAGCCCTCGTTGTTCGACTTGTATTCACCGAGAAGGGTATCCGCCTTTGCGATAAGCTCCTTCATCTCAGCCTTTGAGTATACGGTTGCACCTGCTGCGCATGCGTGACCGCCGCCGTGATACTGCTCTGCGAGATCGCTGATCTTTACGAATCTGGAGCGGAGTCTTACTCTGATCTCGTTGTCACCCTCGATGAATGCTACCCAAATGAGAGAGCCCTTGATGGAGTCCATAAACGAAACACTCGCGCTTGCTTGTTCCTTGGTGATGCCGAGCTTTTTCTGCATTCTCTTGGTAACGAAGAGGTATGCCACACCGTTCTTTGTGATCTGCATTTTTTTGTGAGCATGAGATTCAAATTTGAATTCCTCAAAGTCCTTGAGATACAGATTGGCAAAGAGCACTTCGGTATCTATGTTGTTTTCAAGCATAACTCCTGCAAGACGCATGGTTTCTGATGAAACGTCTCTGAAACGGAATCTTCCCGAGTCGGTTACCATACCTGCATAGATGTATGTCGCAGCCAATGTATCGATTTTAAGTTCATCTCTGAATGTGTCATAGAAATGAGCGATCATTTCACAGGTGGAGGATCTTTCCTCCTCAACCCACTGGTAATCTCCATAGGGTTCAATAGGAATATGGTGGTCGAGCTTAATAATCTCTTTGCAGAGCGAGAACTTTTGATTAGATACTCTCTTTGGCGTTCCTGTGTCGCAAACTATGCCAAGTGCATCAGCGTATTCTTCATCGGGAATAGGTGCGTCCTCGCCTCCGAGAAAGGCAAGATAATCTGCGTAATCATTGTTGATCAGAAGCACGGTTTTCTCGGGATACGTGAGCTTAAGTATTCTTTGAAGTCCTTTTGTCGAACCTACTGCGTCGCCATCGGGTCTGTAATGTCTGAAGATTATTATTTTGTTGTATTCTTTAATTTTGTTAAGTATGGTTGTCATATTTTCGTTCATTTTGCATTTTCCTTTATAATGTTATCGAGATCTTCGAGCATCGCCATTGCTTCTTTGCGGTTCTTGAGAGTTGCACCGGATGCTTTTTGGTGACCGCCACCGCCGTACTTAACGGCAATGGGATTAATGTTGTATTTGCTTGAACGAAGCTCACAAAGAACTCCTTCTTCGGTTTCGGTAAAATTAACCCAAATATCCACTCCGCGAAGGTCACCCATAGTTCCAACCATTCCGCGTGAGATAGTAAACGTGCTTACTCCGTAGCTCTTTGCTTCCTCAAGGTCTGTGTAGATATATCCTACGTTTTGTTCCGTGAATTTTATCTTAAGTATAAACTGAGCTCTAAGCTTTACGTGTTCAAAGTCATCGGCGTAAAGACCTGAGTATATCTCGTTTGTATCAAATTTTTCTTCAAGCAGTCGGGATGCTAAGCGGAACGTTTGAGATGTGGTTGAGTCATATCTGAATCTACCGGAGTCTGTTACCATACCGGTATAAAGCGACTTTGCGGCAAGGACATTAAGCTTGAGTCCGCAGCTAACAGCAAACTCGGTTATAAGTCCGCAACAACTCTCGTATGATGTGTCGGTGACTTCAACGTCGCATATTTTTTCACAGAAAATGTGATGATCCATTCTCGCGGTTTCTTTTGCATTTTTATATCTATCGTCGCTGATCAGAGCGGATGCAGAGGTATCAAGCACGATAGCGAGCGCGTTTTCGTAAACCGAGTCATCAATAATATCCATTACGGAATCTTCCATAAATGAAAATCTTGCCGTCATATCGCCTACTGCATAAACCGTCTTTTCGGGAAAGTTTTCCTTGATAATATGCTTAAGTCCTATTTGACTTCCAAGCGCATCTCCATCAGGGTTGTTATGTCTGTGAATGATTATAGTATTATATTCCTTTATTTTTTCCAGAAGCTGTGTAAACATTCGTCCTCCTCTATTTTCTTAAAAGCAACATTTCGCTTTTACGACACATATTTCCATTATAATATTATACTATATTTTCCGGTATATTTCAAGTCATTTTAAAAAGAAAAAAGATGAAGTATCGGTATACGAAAAGAAAAACAAAATTTACAGCAAGCAAATACTCCTAAAAATAATTTAAGAGCAAGAATGTCAGGATGCGTGTTCCGGTTACTCTTGCTCTTGATTTTTTGTATTGTGTGTAATATGGTTTTCTTTTGTTTTATAGCGAATTAGATGTATCTACACATATAATATTTCATTCTACCTCTGCAACAGCTTCAACTTCTACGAGCGAGCCCTTAGGCAGCGACTTTACAGCTACGCAGGATCTTGCAGGGCAAGAAGGGAAGTGCTTTGCATAAACCTCATTGAACGCAGCGAAATCTGCCATATCCGCAAGAAAACAGGTCGTCTTAATAACGGATGCCGTTGATGAGCCTGCCGCTTCAAGAACTGCCGATAGATTCTTGCATACCTGCTCGGTTTGTCCCACAATATCACTTGCCTCAATATTGCCGCTGGCGGGATCTATCGGAATTTGTCCCGACGTATATACAATGTTACCGACCACCATTGCCTGTGAGTACGGGCCTATCGCTTTGGGTGCTTTATCTGTGAATATCTTTTTCATTATCATTCTCCGTTTCTGTTAATCATAGAAAACAAATCGGGGCTGTCAAGCAATATACGACAGCCCCGTGTTAAATTAAAGGTCAATATCTCTGTTTTCAAGAGCTGCAAGGCCAACTCTAAAGGCTCTTGCTGCTGTGAGTCTGTCACTCTCGTTGGGACTGGTAAGCATAGGATACATTCTGCGGAAGATCTCGCCCGCAACCGACATATCTCTTTTGAAATGCTCTGTGCCATAAAGGGGAAGTGTTTTATCTACCATATCAAAGAAGTAAAGACCGAAAGCGTCGCACTCAAGATGTTTGGGAACGATGAATCTTGGGTCGATATCACCGACGAGAACGATACGAAGTGCGGTCTCCGAGCCGTACTTTTTCTGGCTGATAAGACGGCTGATACGGTTGGTAATCTCATTGTTTGCGCCAACACCGGTGATATCAATAGTTTCTGTTACAAACCGAAGGTGACCGAATGTTATATGCTTTCCGTCCATAGAAAGCTCACCGTTTGCATAGTCAATATTGAGGAACTTAACTCCGCCGACGTAAGGATTTTCAAAGCCTGTGCATTCAAGAGAACCGCAATAACTGTACATTGAGCCGCCCTTCTTTGCAAAATCTGTCTTTTCGTGATGAGATCCAAATGCGTAGTAATCTGCGCCAAAGCGATTCATTTCCTGACTTGATATGGGGCAATTTGTCGAGCCGATATCACCGTCAAGATCTGCGTATCCACATACAATATTAATCTTCGAGCTGTCATCTACGTGTTTGTCAAAGATAGGACTTGCGGTGAGTTCCTCACCCTTGAATGCCCAACCGTAGATGGTGATCTTGTCCTCCTCAAAGTCAAAACGAGAGAGTGTATCCGATGAGAATACGTAGCAATTATCAGGGAGTCTTCCTGAGAGATATAAGGGGTTGTTGTCATAGCAATCGTTCTTACCGGGAGCTATAATAAACTTTGTGTCGATACAGTTGCGGAATTCTCTGATGAGTATCTCGGCTGTTATATTGGTCGCATACTTGGTCTCAAAGAGATCACCTGCGATAAGCACGTAATCTATCTTTCTTTCACGCACAAATTCCATCATTCTCGCAAAGGTGTTGCGAAGCTCTCTGCGTCTTTCGTCAGCTTTTTCGCTCGTCATACCGACAAAGGGTGCATCAAGATGAATATCGCTGCAGTGGAGAATTTTTATTTTCTTTCTATTTTCATCCATTGTCTGTTTTCCTTTCTTATACAAGAAAATCTTTTGCCATATTAAGTATAACATTTATTTTATGCTTTTGCAATATTTTTGCGAAAAAAATGTAAAAATCTCTTGCATAAGGTAAAAAAGTATGGTAGAATATAATCGAGATATTCTGGGGCAGAAAAATCTGCCTTGAAATTCACCATAAGGGGGAAAAGCCTATGTTAAATATGACAGTTAGAAATACAGCAAAATTAATACGTGCAAAGTCCAAGAGTGAGAACGTCCGTCTTGGAAGATTCTTCACAAAGAAGGAAACCGCGCGTCTTATGGCAAATATGCTTACCCTTGACGATAATAAGACCGCATATACCGTACTTGATCCTGGTGCGGGTACAGGTATTCTTGCCTCCGCGGTTATTGAAGAGATCTGTCAGAGATGCAAGAATTGCCGTCAGATCTTTATTACCTGCTACGAGAATAACCCCGAGTTTATTCCTATGCTTCAGGACAACCTTGAGCGTGTAAGAAAAAAGGCACGCCACGATTATGACGTCAGGGTTTACGTTACAGTCTATGAGGAAAACTATATAACCGAATCGCAGAATCATTACACCGTTACATTCCTTGACGTTGTTGAGGACAAGTTTGACGTTATTATCTGTAACCCTCCGACAGATTTTGTTGAGAAGGGAACTACAGAGGCTAACCGCGCAGGCGGTGTGACCCAGGTTAAAATCAGCTCCGCTTACCTCTTTGCAAAGATGGCAGGAAAGCATCTTGAGGAAAACGGAAGACTTGTTATTCTGCTTCCCACCACGGTTGCTACCGCATCCGCCCTTACCGGCTTCCGCCGTGAAATGGCGGAGAACCTTGCTCTTGACAAAATTCATCTTTTCATAGGCAAGCAGAAGAACGAGAAACGTGCTATTCCGCTTAAGAAATCAATTGTCCTTTCATACGGAAAGTGTCCGAAGCCGGTATCGGTTACCATAACCACATCTACCGACTGGGGCAAGCCTGAGAATACCGTTATGCTTCCCGAACTTCCTTATAGCTTCGTAGTAGATGAGAAGGACGGTACACTTACTCTTCCTAAAAGCGTTGAGGAGACGAGAATAGTTCAGTACATCTCAGATTTCCCTGAGACGCTTTCTTCTCTCGGACTTAAGATGTCCACCGGTCTTGTTATTGACTCTCGTTGCGAGGGACTTCTCTTTACCGATCCCATCAAGGGTTGTGTTCCGCTTATCCGTCCTACCGCAATTCGCGGCGGTCAGATCAGATTCCCGCTTCCCATAAAGCATCAGTACATAGCTCCTGTTAATCCCTCTCTCGTTCAGAAGAACAAAAATATGGTTATAGTTAAGCGTGTGCCTGCGAAGAGCGACGAGCGCTTTGTGAATGCAGCTATATATATGGCGAGCCAGCTTCCTCAGTACAGATACATCAGCACGCATAACAAGATTAACTTCATCGACACTAAGGATAAGAACGGTGAGATGTGTGCGCGTCTTGTATTTGGTCTGTTCGCGCTTCTTAACTCCACTATCTATGATAGATATCTCTCCATAGTTTCTAAGTCAAAGCAGATCAACTCAAAGGAGATGAAGAATCTGCCATTGCCTCCCAGAAACATTATCGAGAATATGGGTATGCGTCTTATGGCACTCCGTCAGGCAAGTGTTGCGGCGTGTGACAGCGTTGTTAACCCCACCTTGCATATAAAGACAAAACAGGATCAGTAAAGATAGATTACGTAAAAAACGGCCTCATTTCGAAGCCGTTTTTTCTATTTATGATTTGTGACATCAATGATGTTACAGTCCTTGTTGTAATATCTTTCAACCCGGATATCATCCTCGTTTTTCGGATCGTGCATAACTTCAACCTTGATTTCGTTTCCATTGGCATATACGTCATAGCGCGTGTAAACATTCGCAGCTGTGAAGAGGTCGCATCCGACGGCATTACAACTACAATTGCTATAAGAAAGATGATAAAAAGCTTTTTTATAACACCCCTCTTTTTTGTTCGGTTTCGCCTAAATGCGACAACCCATTTGTCGTTTGTTTTATACGGTTGTATCGCACTCGGTTTTCTCGTTGTCCATAGACTCTGCAAGCTTTGCCTTTCTGTCCTTAAGAAGCCAAGGAAGGTAGGCAAGGAAGAAGAGTGTTGTTACTGCGATAGCCATAATCAGAATACGAAGAGCGAAGATGGGAGGAAGAATATCGAGTATAGAGGGTGTATCCTCAGGCTTCGCCATAAAGAGGTAGTTAGCACCCGGACCGAGAATGCTGTTGGCTGTATAAGCCACGATTGCAAGTATGCAAAGGGCAGAGTATGATTTGATTGCGGACTTGATTGTGGGGCGCATCTTGTGTACGAACATCATATAGAAGATGGCGAAGTAGCCAAAGGTGTGCTCAACCCAGAACTGATAGTAGCGATATCTCGTAGGGCCTGTCGATGCAAGTACTGCACCGGGAGTGATCAGCGCGAATATCGTGCCCGCAAAGAGCCAGAAGTATGCGATGTCAAACAGAGTCTGTGACTTGCCGATAACGAGGTAGCTGCAGAAGACGATTGACCAACCGCATACAGTGATGGGAAGATGATCTATTGCATTTGGTGTGAGTGCCTCAACGCCTACCAGACGCCAGAAATATGACATCTCGGATACGATCATAATGAATGCCATAGCATACCTTATTTTTATATCGTGCTTGCTGTTTCTTAGTTCGTTGCGATAGCGGTAGATAAGGTAGATTATACCTGCAGCAACGAGTATGGGTGCCAAGTGTGCAAAGGTAAAATCCTTGTATTCACCGGGTTTGCCGGCACCGAAGAAGTATGCAAAAAATTCTCTCATATTATTCTCCAAAAGAAAAATTAAATTTCTAATATAATAGTATAAATACCTATGTCTGCTGATTTTATTCGTTATTATAATGCTTTACGTGATTGCAAATAATCTCTGCGGCTTTTTCAAGACCGATTGAGCTATTTACTATAACATCGTAATTACTTTTATCACCCCAGATCTTACCCGAGATGTTCTTGTAGTATGATGCACGAGCCATGTCAGAGCGGCGTATATGCTTTTTGGCAAGCTCCCGTGTATCGCCATAGACCTCCATAATGCGTCCGATTCGGAATTCATTGGGAGCATAGATGAATACACGGAGAAGATTGGGGTTATCTCTAAGTACGTGATCGGCGGCTCTGCCTACGATAACGCAGCTGCCCTCTTCGGCTATTCTTTTTATAACCTTCTCCTGCGCGGCAACAGCAAGCTGAATAACATCAGTGCTGAGGTATAGACTGTGCAAGAGTGCAGGAGAGTTATTGTTGATGTCTGCGATAAACTCACGGTCAAGTCCGCTCTCCTGTGCTGCCAAGGCTGTCATTTCCTTATAGTAGAAGGGGATGCCGAGCTTTTCGGCAACGATCTTACCAATCTGTTTTCCCGACGAGCCGTGTTCACGTGCAATAGTGATGATTACACCGGGGCGTGAGGGCTTCAGCACAGCCTCTACTTTTTCAGTTACAACGGGGGCGTGTAACGATTTTATAAATGAAACTGACAAGAATGCCGTTACAACCATAGCGATAACGTCGGATATGGGGGCGGCGTAGAGGATAAGCTCAACGTCGGGGTTGATGAGAGGGAGTATCAGTATTAAGGGTGTAAAGCAGATCACATCACGTATCATAGATGCAATGACTGCGTGTACAGGTTTTCCTACCGCCTGGAAGAATATCGAGTTCATCTTGATAAGACAACTGATGGTTGTCAGCGATAGGAAGATGCGCAGAGTCTTTCTTCCAAATTCCCAGTAATCCTCGGGATTTGGTATGTTGCTCGGTGTACCGAAAAGACCGATAACAAAGTTTGGAGCAAGCTCAAACAGAAGTGTTGCCAAAAGACCGATAACTATCGTACAACCCATAATCTTTCGGTACAGTTCTTTTACTCTCTCGTGCTTGTTCGCACCCATATTAAAGCTTATGATAGGCTGACAGCCAAGCACGATTCCCACTACGAGATTAAGCACGAGTGTGAACACCTTGCTTTGTATTCCGATGATAGCAATTGGAATATCCGCGCCGTACTTTGAGAGCGCACCGAATTTTGCAAGCTGAATGTTGGACAGTATCGCAACGATAACGATTGCAAGCTGTGTGAAGAAGGTGGATATGCCAAGCTTTACGATTTCGAAAAGGGCATCAAGTTTCGGGATAAAGCTCTCGAGTGTGAGCTTAAACGTCTTAGGATTTCTAAAGTATATAAGTGTAAGAATAAACGTCACGCCTTGACCGATAACGGTTGCCCAAGCAGCGCCCGCCATTCCCCATTTGAGCCAAAAAATGAACACGGGGTCGAGTATAATGTTTGTTATAGCACCCGCGAGCATGGCAATCATTGCCCAGGTAGGACTACCGTCAGCTCTTATTGCCGAGTTCATCATATTACACAGAATGAATATAGGTATGGTTGCAAGCACAATATTGAGGTATTCTACCGCATAGCCTATAGTGTTGTCTGATGCACCGAACAGAGTCAGGATTGGCACCTTGAATGGGTAGATTACCGCCATCATCGCAAGGCCTGCGAGAAAGGCAGCGGTTATGCTCGCACCAATTGCTTTGTGTGCATTCCCGTAGTCGTTCTTGCCTTGGCAGATATTTAAATATGCAGCGCATCCATCTCCAAAGCACCAAGCAAATGCTTGCGCTACGATAAAGACAGGAAAGACAACACCGGTTGCCGCGTTACCGAGTGCACTAAGTTCACTGTTTCCGATAAAGATCTGGTCGACGATATTGTATAGCGAGCTTACTAATTGTGAAAGTATGCAGGGGATAGAAAATTTCAGCATAAGCTTGCTGATTTTTTCCTCACCAAAAGAAATTATATTTTCCTGTTTTTTCATGGAATCCCCTTTTTCGATTTTCCACAGTTGAAGTTTTATTTTTACTGTAAGTCATTTGTTCCATATATTTTAACACAAAAAGATATAAGAGTCAATAGTAAAAATATTACGCCTTGCTAATAATTGACATAACCCCTATCCGTGTTAAGAAATTATAGGCAGGCAAAAGAAAAAGACCGCCTAAAACGCGCTCACGAATGCATTATAGACAGTCTTTTTCATCAATATGTTGTCTTAAGATCAATATACGCTCTTGCCTTCCCATTCCATTTCCGGTGGGATATCGAGAAGCTTAGCGATAGTAGGAGCAATGTCGAGCAGGGAGATACCGGCGATGATCTTGCCTTTTTCAAACTCCTTACCGTAGAAGAAAAACGGGATCGTCATATCCTCGGGCAGTGTAGTACCGTGAGAACGGTCATGTCCGCCGTGATCGGCCATAATAATGATGGAATATTCGTCAGCAAAGGCGTCGAAAATCCTTTTTGTATTATCAATGGCAATGGATATTCTCCTAAGGTATTCTTCGCTCATCCAACCGATGTCGTGGCCGCCCTTTTCGTCGGTGTCAACGAGATAGAGAAAGGCGAGGTCGGGTTTGCGCTCACTGATAACTCTAAGAGCCTCATCGGTCAGTTCGGTATCAACGCTCTCGGACATGTACGACTGTATATGAGTGGTAAACTTGAATGCGCTGGGCTTAGCTATATCGCGCAGAGGATCCCAACCGTAGAAGAATGCGGATACGCCACCAAACATACTCACCTTGTCAAAAATTCCGACCACGGGACGCACCTCCGGCACGTACGTGTTGGTTAGTATCCCATGTCTTTTTGGAGATACCGAGTGCGCCATTGTGTAGTGGCAGGGCAGTGTGACCGAGGGATCTGCTGAGATACCCGTGTAGGTATAAGTACAGTTTTTTTCAAGATATTCGACGTATGGATTGCCACATAATTTTAGTCCATCGGGGCGCATGCCGTCTATAGAGATAAGTATTACTTTTTTATTCATATAAAGATCCTCTTTTTGTTATTCTTCAAATTTCCATTCGTTCTCTTTAAAGAAGTCGTAGAACACTCTGACCGACTCAAGCTCGGTCCACCGTCTTACTTCGGGCGGCGTTTGATCGATGTCGTAGACCGTTGCATGAGCGGTAGACAAGATAAATGGAGAGTGAGTTGATATAATAAATTGACAGCCGTGATTTCTTACGCAATCTTCTATAAAGTACTTTAGCTGCAGCTGATTTTCCGCAGACAGACTGTTTTCCGGCTCATCGAGCAGGTAGAGAGTATTATCTTTGATGGAATCGACGAAGAATGCAAGCGCGCTCTCTCCGTTTGACCTTTCCTCAAAGTTTCTGATTAGATTTTTTCTTAGGAAGGAAGACTGCGACTTGTTCGGGTTGCGCATATCGCTTGCTCTTTTCCATCTGTCAAAGTCGTCAAGTCCGCGTAAAAGATTCGGTTCTTCTTTTGTTACTTCTTCTATATATTCCTTGACCAATTCATCGCGCTTGTCGTCAATTCCGTCGTTGAGTCTGCGTATTTCGAGCACCCTTTCAAAAACGCCGTCACTTGTGATTATCTCGCTTTGCTTCGGTAAGGGCATACCGAGAGTATAGTCGGCAAGTTCCACGTAATCCTCGAAGAAATCGGTACGGTTATACGGCGTGCTTCTCTTTAGGCCGAGCTTTTCGGCAATGACGTTTAGCACCGTGCTTTTGCCCGAGCCGTTGTTACCGTAGAATATCGTCACATCATCAAAAAAGAATTCGGGGAAATTACGGTATCTGAAAAGGCCAAAAGGGTATTTTGATGTGTAGCAAGTTCTTTTTGCCTTCATGCTGCTAAGGAAGAAATCCTCTTCCTGACTCGCGGTGGGCATTGTAAAGCTTTGAAGATATATCATATACTTTCGCTTGCTCCTTTTCTTGCTTTGGTAATGTTTTTCTAATTGAGCCGTTGTATTTTCAGAGCGTATATAATTGTTCTGAAACAAGAAAGCTCGTTTACAATATTATATCACCTCTGTTGTTTTTTTTCAATACGTATTATTTAAACACCGATATTTTTTGTTAAAGCAAATTAACCATTTTGGAATAAATTTCGGTGGATTGTTCAAGACTGAGAGATTTGCTATAAGTGCAACCGAAGAAGATACACTCATCGAGAGATAGAGTTTGATAAAGAATAAAAAGGTGGCGAGAGATTCATCACTCTCGCACATCTATAGACGGTAGATGTTTTTCACCGTCAGTGTTCGATATGTACCGTGATTGAAAAGCGAGCCTATTTATGGCTCGCTACTTTCATACTGCATAGATATCTGTGTTTGTGAAAACTATATTGATGACATTACATCATATATATCTTTCATCTGTTTCGAAGATGAAAAATCAGATGGAATATCAACAAGCATATAAGTAAAATCGGTTGTAAGTACGTAATTGCCGTTATAATCTTCAACTATCTTAATAAGATTGCCATTTTTATCGCGGGTGTAGTCATATGTGGTCGTGTGACAATTGTCTTCTTGGTAGGTGTAAGCTTTTTATGCAGTCGTTGTTTTCGTCATAGATGTAATCGCATATGGGGTCACCATTGGGGCCGGCGAAAAATGAACCGGCATCCTTGCGCTACGCACTGCGGATAGCAGGTGCAAAGCGAGACCTACACACAAAAAAACAAAAAACCGACCACGAGGGTCGGTTTTTGTTTTTGGAGGTGCAGGCCGGATTTGAACCGGCGGATAACGGTGTTGCAGACCGGGGCCTTTAACACCATTGCACAGTGAAAATACGTTGATTTATCTATGTTTTTTGTCCCTCTCAATACGTTGCTTTTTGTTCTACGCGGTAATTGAAGTGGTAGTTAGGTAAATGTTCTTGATACTATTATACAATAACTTTTTACAAAATTCAAGCTTCTTTTTGATAAGTTTTTACATCTTTTATACCGGTTTTGCACAACCTTTTTATGTGTTTTACGTACAAGGCGCGAACTCGAAAAATACTTTTATAAAAGTTTTTTTGATGTACCAATAATGTGACACCACGGCGTTTGGGAAGTGGTATAATAGAATCACAAGGGCGGAGGACAACGCCGGCAGTCCAAAGCATTTGAAACAATCAAATTTAATTTAAACAAACAAAAAGAAAGAAGAGGTATTTATTATGTCTAACGCGAACGTTTTCTTTGGTCACATCCACATCAATGATTCCAAGAAGGTAATCGAAATTTCCAAGCGTCTTGAAAAGGAGTCCGCAGTTTTTGGAAGTGCGGCACGCGAGTTTGTTAACAAAGCAAAGAAGGAGAACCCCGGATATGTGGTGCGTGTTTCTACTTCTCGAAAGAAAAACTTGTATGATAGAATTACAATGAGTGACATTCTTTATTATGTTGAGAAGCATAGTGGTAAGGATAGTAAAGAATGGAAGGCGCTTGAAGAACTTCGTGGAAAGTCTGTAAAAGAGTTAAAGGAAATATACGATCAAGGTTACATCTTCGAAATTGAGGAAACAACAAGCTTCCCCAAGATTAAAGAGTGGTTCTTCAAGACTTACCGTGAAATTAACAAGAAAAAGGAAGACCGCAAGAATCGCATTAATGAAATCCTTGCAGAAGCGGCGTAAATCGCCGTTTCTGCTCCAAAAAAGAAAAGGAGATAATGCAATGAAAAACTATATTAAGGTGGACGATAAGTCCAAAAGACTTGTAATGGATAGAACCTTCGATAAAAATCGTAAAATTGTAGGTTCAAGGGAGTACAATCTGCTTCAGAGAGCAAAGTCTGACAATCCATTGTATGAGGTTGTGGTAAGACGAATAAAGAGAAATCCCGAAAAGCAAGTTTATAAGAATCTAACTTACGATTATATGCGAGAGTATATAAGCCGACATCCTCACGCAAAAGAGCGTTCCGAGGAACTTGAAGAAATGATTCTTCGTGCAAAATGTCATCTTGAAAAGTATGGCAACGTTAAGAAGTGGTTCTTGGCGGCGTACCCCGACATAAGCGATTTTACTCCGTCAGATTTCAAGGAAATTCAGACGGTAAAAGCAGATTCTTTGTTTGAAGTAGTTGAAGTAGCGAGGGGAGAAAATACCGAACTCCCTCTCGCAAGCTAATTTGAAAAGGAGAAAGAAAAATGAAAAAAAGAGAAGATGTTCTTGGAAAAATTGTAAAGGTTGAATCACAACCTCAAATGCTTGGAAAAGATGCAGTTCTTATCTGCCCAATTTGTGAACAAAGCGAGCACGTAGTGCAAAACGAGTGGAATATGACGGATGGAGAAATGGAAGCCGTGTGCGAATGCAAGGAATGTAACATCGCATTCTCCGTTTGGTTTAGTTTGAATTATGCAGAGCATAGTGCGATTTATGATTTGGATGAAAGTAAATATGGAAACTGAAAAACGAAAATAACGTCCTCTTCACGAGCAAGAGGGCGTTTTTTCTATGCGGCGGCAGTCGGATTTTCAGAAAGACGAGAATTTGAAAATTGGTGAAAATTTTGGTATAATAATTAT
Source organism: Eubacteriales bacterium (assembly GCA_045634385.1). Classification (GTDB taxonomy): domain Bacteria; phylum Bacillota; class Clostridia; order Oscillospirales; family CAG-272; genus UBA1740. The sequence continues at coordinate 17,389 of JAZRAE010000109.1, forward strand.
AGAAAGAGAGGAAAAATCCCTCTCGAATAAAGAGTAAAAAGGAGTAAAACTATGAGTGTACCAAATTAGAAAATAATCAAACTTGCACCGAGAGCAAAAAGAAACAGAGACAACCTTTATGCGATGATGAACTTAGATGCGTTGAAAGAGGCGATGAAGGTTTTAGGCGGTTCAAGTATAAAATTGTGGATGTACTGCAACAAGAATATAGACGAATATCAATTTAATTTGAGTCGTGTTGATTGCGAAGATTGGGGTTTGAAAAAAGATGCGTATTATCACGCAGTAAAAGAGTTGACGAATAAAGGATTTCTCGTACCTATATATGAAGGAAGCAACATTTTCTTGTTTCACGAAAGGGCGGTTTCGGAAAGACCGAAAGATTTTTCGGAAACTCAGAATTTCGAGTCGGAAACGCCGAAAGATGAGTCGGAAAACACGGAGAGAAATAATACAAATAATACAAGTATAATAAAAAATACTACATTAGATGACGATAACGCCGATGGCGTTATCGTGGATTGCAGCGAGGCCGCAATCCCAAAGGAAGAGAGTTATTCAGAAAGGATGACAAAATGGTTTGGCACATTCAAAAACGAAAAGGTTTGTGAAGATCCAAACGCAATATACACAAGACACGGTTTGTAAGGGGGTGAGGTGATGGAGTTTTATATGGAAGTCGAGGCACGTGAGCTTCTTGAAGATTTTGAAAGTGCATATCAAGATGCGTGGTTCGTCGCATAGGATATTCTGAAATATATCGATGATGAATACAACGGCGACAGAGACCGTTTCTTATATGAAGTTGAACACTGTTGCGACTATTTCAGTACGGCAGAAGCATTGAAAGCCGTTCTCGAAGTTTCGGAAAATTAACTTCGTGAGACTATGATACGTGGGATGGGCGTTTTCTCCCTCTCGGTTTTCCCGAAATTGCTAAACATACCCCCCATCCAAGGAGAGACCAATGAATTATTACAGAAAAACAGATTCGAGTTCATAGAACTTGATTGCCGGCAACTATTTGACGTAGGACGGACACGGCGGCAGAGCCGAAGAACACCGCAAGGAAATGGAACAGATTGCAATAGCAATATTCCGCACTGAGTACGACAAAATAATGAAGGATATCGAAGAGAAGATATTTGCCGCACAGTATCGAGCATACGAGCAAGCGTTGAAGGATGTCTTAGGCGTTCTTGAATACGATATCGAGAGCGTTACAAGAATCGGTATAGAAGGGTGCAAGGATATCTTCGAAGGCCGGAAGGCACAAAGGTATATCAGTGACAAGATTGTCGAACTGATAACAAAGGAACTGAAAAACAAGCACTTCAGACCGTAAGCAGAGACAACGAAATAAAAAAACGGCACGGACTCATCCCTTGACGTAGAGGGAATATAGTTCGTGCCGTACTATTATGTACATAATATACGTACTTCTTTTTATAATAAGTGAAGTTTTGATGCGGCGAGTCTGAAAAACCGCCGTCGATTCTGAAAATCCGACGTGTGCATTTAATCACTTGATAGCGTGCACAGTTGCGAGGGCAAGAAAAACGGCAGAAAAAGGGCGTAAAACACGCCTTTTTTGTTCACGAAATAGGTTTGATGTTTTCGTGCACAGTTAGTCTTCTTTTTGATGTTCTACAACGTCGCCAACGTTGCAATCAAGCAACGTGCAGATGGTGTCGAGGTTTGCCCACGACACAAGTTGATTCTCACGAATCTTCTGAATTGTTGCTTCGCCCATCAACTTGTCTTTGCGAAGGCGCGAAGTGTTGTATCCTTTTTCTTTCAGTTCTTTCAATACGTCGATTTTATACACGATTGCCATAGGTAAAGCCATCCTTTTGAGTTTAGATTTTGACATTATAAATTATAGCATATAATTACACTAAAATCAAGTGTACAAAATACACATAAATTTGGTGTAAAGTTTGTTGAATTTGCGAATTGATTTACACTCGTTTTTAGTGTATAATATATACAGTAAGAGGTTGACAGACTCTAACAAAACACAAAAACAAAGGAGAAAACAAAATGTCACAGAATGAAATCGTAAGCAAAATCGAACAGTTGAAGGAGTGGGAAGCGATTCTTGAAGAAGCGCAGAACGAAGTTGAAGCTCTCCGCGACTGTATCAAAGCGCAGATGCTTGAAAGAGATACCGAAGAACTTCAAGTTGGCGCGTACATCATCAGATGGACTTCCGTCCTCTCTAACCGCTTCGACTCAACCGCCTTCAAGAAGGAATATGCGGAACTCTACAAAGAGTACACGAAGCAAGTAGCAAGCAAACGTTTCAGTATCGCATAAGAAAAGCCCCTTTCCGTAGCCGGCAAGCAAAGCGGAAAAGAGCCAACCACCCCGAAAGAGTGGGTATGAATATTATAACATATCCACTCTTAAAAATCAATATGAAAAGGAAGATTTGATATGAAAGAGTTGACAAGTTATAACAGAGTAGCAGGGTATCTGAATAAGATTTTTGATTTACTTAATCGTGAGTTTTTTGAAAGTGCACTTACAAGACCGACAATCACCATCCAAAGCACCCCGAAAGCATACGGCCACTTCTCCCTCAATAAAGACACGTGGATTTCGAAGCTCGGCGGCACACACGAAATAAACATCGGTGCCGGAACGCTCGCAAGACCTATCGAGAACGTTGTTGCAACGCTTCTTCACGAAATGGTTCACTATTTCAACTACGTAAACGGCGTTCAAGATTGCAGTCGTGGAAACACTTACCACAACAAACGTTTCAAGGATGCCGCAGAGATCCGAGGATTGATAATCACCCATAGTAACCAATACGGATGGTCGCACACCGAGCCGAGCGACGAGCTTCTTGAATTTGTTCTTAAGAACGACCTCACCGATATTCTGATAAACCGAAACGAAGCAACCTATTTCAGAGTTGGCGGCGGCACAGGAACGCACAACGGCGGCGGTGTTGGAGTGATTACTCCAAGAACGTCGAGCACAAGGAAATATATCTGCCCTTGTTGCGGAATGTCGGTAAGAGCGACACGCACAGTCAGAATTGCTTGTATGGATTGCAACGAGCAGATGGTTGAAGTGCACTAATCAAAAACAGAGGGGCGGCAACGCCCCTCTCATAAGGAGAAGAAAATGATTTACGGATATGCAAGATGTTCTACTAATGAAACGAAGCAAGATATAAGTAGACAAATCCGTGAGCTTAAGGCAAACGGAGCAGAGAAAATCTTTCTTGAATACGAGCACGGCGATGCCGCAGTCAAGAAGGAACTCGAAAAGCTTTTCGAGATAGTCGTTGCCGGTGATACAATCATCGTGCTTGAAGTTCCACGTCTCGCACGAAGCACAAAGCAACTCTGCGAGATAATCGAGCTTGTCAAGCATAAGCAAATCAAGCTTGTTATTGTCGGCAGTATCACGGTTGACTGTACCGGTGGCAGACTCGACCCGATGTCAAACGCATTTATTCAGATGTCCGGCGTATTTGCCGAGCTTGAACTCGGAATGATACGTGAGAGAGTTAAGTCCGGAGTCGCAAATGCGAGAGCAAAAGGAATCAAGCTTGGCCGCCCTCAACTCACAAAGGACGAAATACCGGCAATATTTTACCGGCACTATCCGGCATACGTTAGCGGCGAGCTTAACGTCTCGGAGCTTGCAAGAGTCTGCGATATGAGTAGAACAACGATTTACAAGTACATTAAGTTTTTGAAATAAAGGAAGGACGGAGCGTAAAAACTCCGTCCTTTTGCGTTATGTTAATGCGTTCATTTTGTCAAGAAGGTCTTGATAGTTGGTTACGTTCTCGTATCTGACCTTGCTATTTGACATTTTGTTAAAGAGTCTCTTTGCACAATCGATCTTGGCCTTCTCAACGCCACGAAGTTGGAGTGAGTCGAGCGAGCCTTTAGTCTCTGCAACAAAGTAAATGTGCTTCACTGTGCCCTCATAGAAGGCAATCGCCCAGTCGGGAGAATAGTTTCCAACCGGAGTAGGAATATAGAATCCTCTCGGAAGCTTAGCGTAAACGCAAACCTCGTCGGCGTTATCAAGAGCCATCGCAAAGTTTCTCTCAACCGAGGTCTCCTTATTGATGCTATCGACAAAGACGTAATCTCTGATATGCTTTTCGGCCTTGTAAGCAAGCTTATACTCGGTTACTGCCTTTGATTCTGCAAAGATATCGGAGTCAAACGTGCCGTCGATGAGGTTGTAAGTGATGTGGTCGACGATAAGGCTTGCCTTCTGCTCGTTGATGAGCTTTGAGACCTTACTGATGAACTCTTCGGGGTTCTTCTGATACATTATGAACTTTATGGGTTCGATGCCGCAAAGAATCTTTGCAACCGTCTTTCTCGTAAGAAGAGTATTTGATACAATCTTACCGAGAAGGTCGTAGGTTATGGTATCGGAAGCAGCCGTTCTGAGCGTTTCTGTTCTCGTCCTTGCGGTTCTGAATGAAACGCCGTTCTTTATCTCGTCTGCATCAATCTCGCCCTTCTGTTCTCCGGTGGAGACGGTGTAGGTGAGTTCGGTTACGTAGAGAGAAGAGTTTATCGACTTGATAGAGTTCTTTATAAGTTCCTCGGAGTCAAAATCAACCGTGTAAGCGTACTTGTGGTTGATAAGATTCCAAAGTGCTTGGAACTCCTTCTTGTAGAAGTTGTCGTTTATCTTGTTGTCTTGAACCTTAGACTGATTTCCGTTGGATATCATATCCTTAAGGGCATCAGTATCGTAGGTAGAACGAACAAGGCCGTGAACGACTTCACGCATATGTGCCACTTCATCGGGAAGGGGAGCAAGCGTACCTTCGGCAACTGCGTTCTTGTAGTTGTCGTTGGGTTTGTCGTTGTCATCGATATAGTCGTTCTTAATAAGGTATCTGTAAATAACGTTTGCTTGTTGTGCGGTGATAGAGGTTTCCTCGCCGCCGACAACAACCTTCTTGCCGTTGAAGAACTCCTTCGATGCCTTTGTGGGTCTCTCGTAAAGGTTCTCTTTAAGTTCGGTTTGAAGACCCTTTACAAAGTCCTCGTAAGAATCGTTTGCAACGACGGTAAGTACGTTAAGAGAGTGCACGTTGAAGTTGGGGATAGTAGCATCCATTCTTTCACCGGTGCTATTAACGCAAAGTCTGAGTCCTCGGCCAACCTCTTGTCTTCTCTGAACGTTGGAATCCGAGTGCTTCAAAGTACAAATTTGGAATACGTTGGGGTTATCCCATCCCTCTCGAAGAGCCGAGTGAGAGAAGATAAACCTTGTGGGTTCTTCGAAGGAAAGAAGTCTCTCCTTGTCTTTCAAGATAAGGTCGTATGCAGAGATATCGTCGGAGATATCCGTTCCTCTTGTTGTAGCAGAGTCAACTTTATGACCTTTCTTGTCGATGGAGAAATATCCCTTGTGAACCTCTGCGGCGGTGTTTCTCTTCAAGTACTGAACGTAAGGAGTGTCAAAGAGGGTGATATACTCGTTCACGATGCTCGTGTATTCTTCCTCGAAGATCTTGCCGTAAAGACCGTTGATTTCGTTTCCGTCCTCGTCGTACTGTCTGTACTTCGCAACCTCGTCGATGAAGAAGAGCGAGAGAACCTTGATTCCACGGTTGAAGAGTTCTTCTTCCTTCTCAAAGTGAGAACGGATAGTTTCTCTTATCTGTATTCTTCTGATATCCCTCTCGGAAACGTCACCGTAAGCGTTACCAAGTTCGATTACTTGGCCGTTAAGGAAGGTTACGGTATTGGTAAAGGGGTCAATCTCACTGATAACGAAACCGTTATACTGTTCCATCTCGTTTGAGGTCTGATAAAGATTGTCTCGTACCTTAAGGAGTCTTGTCTCACGTGCAAGCTTGCCACTCGGATATTGGATTTCAAGTTCAATCTTAGCTTGCGGCGGTTTGCTCGGAGAGAGAACGATATCTTGAAGGTAGAGATAACCGTTTGTACCTCTGAGGTTCTTTATGGTGAATCCCTTAACTTGAATCTTCTTTACGAGCTTTTTATTAAAAGCATCAAGAGCATCGAGAACATAAACAGTATTATGGACAACTCTGTGTGTTGCAGAGAAATTAATCGAAAATAGAGGATTAAACTTTTTAAGTGATTCTTGGGTTGCTTCACCACCCATTTTCTGAGGCTCATCAAGTATAAGGATAGGTCTGTTTTTGGCTATAACATCGATAGGTCTTCTTGATTGGAATTCATCAAGTTCCTCATAAATTCTTCTTGCATCGGCACCTCTTGTGTTAAAGGCTTGTATGTTAATAATCATAACATTAATTGCCGATGAGGAGGAGAACTGTTCAATCTCATCGAGTTTCTTGGAGTTATAGATGAAGAATCTTGCCTTCTTTCCATAGGTGTCCATAAAGTGTTCTTGTGTCATCTCGAATGACTTTTTAACACCTTCTCTGATGGCAATGGAGGGGACTACAACTATGAATTTAGAGAAGCCGTATCTCTTATTGAGTTCGAACATACTCTTTATGTAAACATAGGTCTTACCCGTACCCGTTTCCATCTCTACATCGAGGTCTACTGCACCGAGAGTGTGAGAAAGAGTGTCCGATTCTTTGATATTAGCAATCGACTGTATATTTTTTATATTATCGAGGAGCATCGATGGAGAAAGTTCAATTCGGTTATTTGCAAAGCCGATATCCTCTTCCTCGAAGATTGTTGCTCCTACACCACTATCGAACAGTGACATCTGTGCCGACTGAGGTCTCACACCCATATCCATAGTGTACTTGGTTCTTTCCACATAGGGCTGACCTCTAAATACATCGGCAATAGCATTCACTGCATCCGATTGGTATTGTTGTATCTTAAATCTGAATTTCATAATGCTTATTCCTTATAGCAAAATGCTTTTACTTCTAAATCTCTGAATTTTTCAATTGGAAGCAAACAAGCAGTTTCGAGTTTCCCAACATTAAAGGAGTAGTAATCAGTATCCACTAACACTTTGTCTATTACCCAACGAATTTCATTTTGATGTTCAAATATCTTTCGTTTTCTGTAAAATCTATCGAATCCATTGATTTTATTTTGCAACCAAGGATTACTTTTGTCGGTGTAATCATAATAATTAACTAACCCTTGGTCGAATTTTAAATTCTGCTCGTGACAGTATTTTTCAAACTTATCTTGGAACTCTGCATATTGAAAAATCAAACCATAGTCACATTCAAAATCATTAATTAGTCTATCAATGTCTATTCTTATGTGAAGTTCTCCGATGGAATTAATTACTCTTTCCAAGGTCGAGTTGTTTTCGTTTACCCAAGTGCAACAGAAGATAGGGACTTTATTGTCTGAATTGGGTTCATAGTACAAAAAACCATCGGCTACGATATCATTTTCATTGTTACCAAGTTTAATTCGGACAGTTTGATTACTAAATTCACACCCTTCATATTTATCACCCATTCCACCATCTTCAAGATTTTTGTAGTACCAATAATCTTTCATATAGACTGAGCCAAATTGAAGTTTTCCGAGATTCTCCTTTTTGCCGAATTTAATAACAAAGTTTGGGAAATTGTAACCACCAATCAACATTTAAATCACCTTAACAACAGTACTCGGAGAGTAGGTCTTGAACAACTGTTCGTTGTTGATGCCAACACTGTCGGTAGCAAAGGACTTGTCCTTGAATACTGCATAGAGGGGATTCTGCTTTGCAATGGCAGTTATTACATCATTGTCGATGTCATCATCGAAACAAGCAATAATATCATTGCCGTTAACTGCATAGTAGGTCTTGCCATTGACCGAGTTTTCCTCAATTTTGGCAGAGAGTTCGATACCGAGGTCAAGCATAACTTGGAAGAGAAGGTCAAGGGGTGTTCTGTCTGCCTTAACATTGTCTACCGTCATAGCAAGGATATCTTGTGTCATAGCCGAGGGATTGTAGTAAACCTCTTGCATATTGGAAGAGTCAAGTTTGAGAACACGGAAGCCTACGTCAAGTTTATCTAAGACATCATCGTCATTAGCAGGCGTAACCTTTAATGCATACTTATCATCAAACGTACCGTCATCGAGCATAGACCTCTGCATCAACTTGGATTTGTCAACATCAATTTTTATTGTTCTGTCACCTTTAATCTTCTTGCCGGCACGACGGATTCTCTCTTCACCAATATCACAGATTGTCTTATATCCTGCCTTGTAAGCCTCGGACTTTTCGTCACACTTTTCGGGTAACTGAACCATAATAAATCTTCTATTGCCACCGTCCTCGGCATTCAACTGCATAACTGCATGGGCGGTAGTTGCAGAGCCGGAGAAAAAGTCAAGAACAAGAGCAGAGTCGTCATTAATTATTTGAAGAATGTATTTCAAAAGTTTAACTGTTTTAGGAAAACTGAAAACTTTAGTTTCCAACAATTCTGTAATTTCTTTTGTTCCGTCTTGTGACATTCCAACATCTTCGGGAAGTTTTGTACTAACCGAAATTCTTCCAAATGAATCCCCGGCCTTAGCCATATCATCCGATTTCCAATAACGTAAAACGGGCTTGGAGATATTTAAAAAATCGTAGTCTCCAGGGAATACAATCCTATCGGCACAATAGTACTCTTTAAATGTTTCTTCAGTGATGGCCCAAGTTCTGTTAGGATTTGCAGGATACTCTTTTCCGTTTTTAGGATTTACAATGGTAAAGAAACTGTTTGGTCTTTCACTTGCTGTGGTTTGCTTTGTTAAATCATGAACTCGCCAAGGATGACCGGGAAAATCGGGTGTTTCATAATATTTTCTTTCTTTACCTTCTATGCTTGCAACAAAATCAGAGGTTTTTGCATAACATACAAGCCATTCATAATCTTGAGAAACACCAAACGGGACATCCGATTTTGCAGTTCTTTTTCTCCAAGGGAATGTTGCAACGAATTTGTTTTCACCGAATACTTCGTCACACAGTTTTTTAAGATTTTCGACTTCGTTATCATCAATACTAATAAAAATAGCACCATTGTCGGAGAGCAAATCTCTTGCAACTTTAAGACGAGGGTAAATCATATTAAGCCAATCGGTATGGAATCTGCCATTGCTTTCGGTGTTGGCAAATAGTCTATTTCCTTGGTCATCATACTGCCCACTAACCTCGGCATAATCCTCAGTGGACATAGCAAAGTCATCTTCATACACAAAGTCATTGCCAGTGTTATAAGGAGGGTCTATGTATATCATCTTAACCTTGCCGAGGTAGGTCTCTCTAAGGAGTTTGAGAACATCGAGATTGTCCCCCTCAATATAGAGATTCTGTGTGTTCTCAAAATCAACAGATTTTTCCACATCGGGTCTAAGGGTAGCAGTGATTCGAGAGTTGGCAAGCACCTTTGCCTTGGACTTGTCAGGCCAGGTCATTTGGTATCTCTCGGCTCTCTCGGAAATCAACTCATCCGAGAGTTCTTGCTTCAGAACATCGAAATCGATGGCAAGTTTAACCTTGCCGTCATCTCCCATAACTTCGGTTACTGCACTCGGAAAGAGTGCCTTTATTTTTGCAATATTTTCTTGGGTTATATCCATTGATTTCATATCAAGTTTTTCTGCCATTTTTTAATTACCTTTTCTTAACAAGAATTTGAATATTTTTGCAAAGATATTTCCTTTAGAAGATTCACCTTTTTGTATAGAAATAGAAGGGCTAATTTCTATCTCTTTAGTTTTGCTTGTGGTGTTTTCACCTATGTTGCTGTTCTTTACTTTCGAGTTTGAAATAATGTAAATATTGGAGTTTGGTTTATCTTGAATTATATTTGATAAAGCATCTTTAAGTGTAGACATCTCATCGGTGTCATAATCTCTTGCATCAATATCAAATGAATCTAATGAGCCGAAGTTCTTTTCCAATAGTGTTAATATTTCAATAAGTTTGGTTTTTGTACAGTCTATAATTTTGGTAAGAGCATTTTTATCTATTGCAAGAACTGCATTAAGCAAATGTGCATTTGTGCCTTCCTCAAACATATAAAACATCTCTGGAGGTATTGGTATTCCAATAATACCGCCTTTTTCAATTTCTACTATATTTGCCTCTATAGTAGGGATGCTTGAAGTCTCATAATGTGAATTGATAGACTTTCTTAACTTATCATCAACCCCCATAGTTGCTAACGTTTGATTCTTATATGTTTGCAGGTATCCATAACCGACTAATTGATATGTTCCGATAGGTCTCAAAGAAATGTTTCGATATTCGGGTATGTCATCCTCTTTTGAGTAACCATTCTTTTCTTTTTTCGCCCATGTTAACAAATTTGAATCATCTATTTCCATGGCAATAACTATGAGTCTGTCTAATGCTTGGGTTAAGGAAATTTGTTCGGAGACTATATCTTTGATTAATTTACTTTTTGCCATTCATTTCACTCCTTAACAAATTTTCTTTTTCTGCTTTATATTCTTTCAGCCTTGCATTATACTCAAATCTCTTTTTTGATTGAGTTTCATGGGCAATTGCTGATTCGGTTTTGCTTATTTGGAAGTCGAGTTTTGCAAGTTGGTTATGCCTTTTCACATACTCATCCACCGATTCACTGTCAAATGGAGGATAGGTGAGGAATTTTGACAATATGTACTTGTACATTTCGGGAATGCTATTGACAAGAGGGACATCGAATGCATCATCGTTTTCCCAATTTGTCTGCCAATACTTACCCTTCTGTGTACCGAGTTTATAGGAAAGCATCGAGAGTTTATAGTCTTCGTGCTTCACCGTGAAGAGTGTATGGAGTTTAATGCTTTTATCGAGTTCTTTAATAAAGGTTTCGGGTACATACCTTTCCTTCACTGTGATTTCAAATACATAAATCTCCTTGATGGATTTGTCTGCATCACAGTAAAGGGTGGTGGGAGACAGAACATTTTTAAGTACAACACTTTCAATCATCGTGCCATCTTTTCGTACTTCTTTGCTTGCACTCATTTGCTTATATAGGTCAGTGAGTTTGAATTTCCTATCGACCACGGTTTTGGAACTAAACTTAAACATTCTGTCTCCTTTCTTTTTATTTCACTATTACAAAGGTAATTAATTCGAAGTCATCAAGACCACCGATGTTACCACCGAAAAGCACATCAGAGCCGAGATTAAAGAGAGAATCAATGTCATTGGATTCTTTAACATCGATGATGGATTCAATGGTTTTATCGAGCAGTTTTGAATACTTGTCCATCTTATAGCCATCCTTGGTTTCCTTATTAAAGGCTCTGCAAAGGTCGGCTATGGGTTCAGAGATGTGCTTAGAGGTCTTTCTGATTACATCGAGTATCTTCTTGACTTCCATATGGTTGTGAACAACGGTGCCATCCTCTCTCATATAAACGAGATAATAGGGATGAAGTCGGTTCTGCTTGCCGATATTCACTTCGGGATTTCTGTTCTTCAGAACATAGATAACTCCCTTGGGTATTCCCATCTCGTCATCGTGTGCAACAACGGAGTATAGACCGTGTGCAACATTGGTCGGTTCACCGTGCTCCTTAATGTAGGCAACCATATCCATTCGGAACTCGTTAAGTCCAAGGTCGGTGATGGCAATGCTTCCATCCACATCCTCAAGGTCTTGGAGTTCACCGTCCTGCAGTTTCTTCAACTGTTCCTTTCGGTAATCGAGGTCTGCTTGCTCGGTGGTGAGGAGGTTGTCATCTCCAGTTGCAGTTGCATCGACAAGAGCCATTCGGTTTTCGACCCTTGCATTCAGATTAATGTACTCATCGAGGGACACATTGGGCCAAAAGTTTACAAGTTGTATGAAGTCATTCTTCGAGCCGATTCTGTCTATTCGACCAAATCTCTGAACTATACGAACGGGGTTCCAATGTATGTCATAGTTGATGCAAATATCACAGTCTTGGAGGTTCTGACCCTCGGACACACAGTCGGTTGCAATAAGCAAATCTATGTCTGTGTTAATATCATCGGGATAGGTCTGTGCTCTTTCCTTGGAGATGGGAGAGAAGAGAGTAAGAAGTCTGTCGGTATCCTTGTTACCTTGGATAGTGGCAGTGTTTCCACTCTGCGCTCCCTGGATCCGCGCAGAGTGGATGCCATACTTTTCTCTTAATCTCTTGCTGAGACACTCATACAAATAGTTGGTGGTGTCGGCAAAGGCAGAGAAAATTAGCACCTTTCTGTTGCCGGGGTTGAAGGGGTTTTCAATCTTATGTTCTATAACCTCGATAAGTTTCTGTAACTTCAAATCCTTTTCGGGGGTTACAAAGAGCATAATATCATGAAGTATTTCGAGGATATCTATATCCTTTTTGAGGTCTTCTTTCCAAGACCTTAAATCCATATCGGCAAAGTCGATTTTAACCTTACCGAGGGTACTGTCGGATGTGAGGTCGAAGTCATCATTCTCGAAGTCATCTTCCGAGATGAAGGAGAACTCCATCTGTTGTGTGGGTTTGTGCTTATTCCTCTCATATTCGAGGATGGAGTTATATGTATTAAGGTTTACCTCTCTGACCTTTCTTACTGTAATTCGGAAGGAATCGACACAAGATTCAAGTCTTTTGAGCATATTAATGGTCATCAACCTTTGCAGTGCTCTTTCTCGGTTGGTCTGCTTAAGGGTGGATGCTCCGACTTGGGTATCATAGAGGTCTTCATACTTGGAGAGTTTCGAGGGCTGAATATAGTTCATGGGAGCATACACAGCCATCGTGAGATTAATCAGAGTGGTGAAGATATCCTTATATTCAAGGGTATCCTCTCTTTCTGCAATGTCACAGTAATAGGAGATGGGCTTTCTTCTTGTTGGAAATCTGCCAATCTCGGAGGTGTCATAATACTTGGTGATATGCTTTCTTGACCTTGCAATTGTTACATTATCGAGAAGTATGGAGAAATCGATGTCAAGCATCGACATAAGGTCTTGTGCTTTTCTTTCTTCCTTGGGGAGTTTCGACCACTCATTAAATGCTTTCTGTGCATTAGTCAGAACCACCTCAACAGTCTTAGAGGTTTCGAGCCTTGCATTGAAGGTGGCATAATCATCTCCATAGGCAAGGGCAAGTTGGTTCTTAAGGTCGGCAAATCGGTTATTAACAGGAGTTGCCGAGAGCATTAATACCTTGGTCTTTACACCACTTTTCAGCACTCTTTCAAGAAGGAAATCATATCTTGTCTCTCTGTTTCGGAAACTGTTTGCATTTCTAAAGTTATGAGATTCATCGATGACGATGAGGTCATAGTTATCCCAATTGAATTGAGAGAGGTCATGACCATTGGAGAAGCCTTTCTTTCTGCCGAGGTCGGTGTGGTAAAGCACATCGAAGTGAATACGGTCTTGATAGAAGAGGTTTGTCCTTACGTTATCTCTGTACTTGTTCCAGTTGTTGGCAAGTTTCTTAGGGGTAAGCACAAGAATGTTCTTGTTCCTTGAAGAATAGTACTTCATTACTGCCAAGGCAGTGAAGGTCTTACCTAAACCTACCGAGTCGGCAAGTATGCAGCCGTTATACTTTTCGAGTTTCTGAATGACACCGACTGCTCCATCTCTTTGGAAGTGATAGAGTTTTTGCCACACAAGGGAGTTTTTAAAGCCTGTCCCCTCGTTAGGCATGAAGTCCTCGGACATAATGTCATCGAGAAATTCACTGAATATGTTATAAAGGGTTACAAAGTAAATAAATTCGGGGGAGTTGTCTACATATGCCGATGAGATGTAATCTACAATGGCTTGGGTTACATCCTCGACCTTTTCATCATCATCCCAAACGTTCTTAAATTGACTGAAGAAGAACCTTGCATAACTTGGGTCATCGTTCTTTATGATGCCTTGGAAGAGCATATTGTTTTTCTCATATCCGAGGTCAACAGAGGTGAATCCCTTGATAGGAGTGTAGGTCAACTTCTTGTCGTCGTCTTCAAGATAGATGAAGTTTTGAAGTTCACTTTCGGTTACGTTGGACTTGAAGCGTACCTTTGCTCTTATCCAATCGGCACATTCCTTTGCGATAACCTTCTGCGTGAGTTGGTTTCTGAGTCTGACTTCAAACTCAGTGCCGTAAAGCGAGTGTTCCGTCATTCTTTGCGGAATGTAGTACTCTCGTTTTTCCTTCTTTATATTATCTTGTATGCCCTTGCTTACAAACGTAGGCGAGGGGAATATGAATTGCAAATCTTCAATCTCAGAAAGTTCCTCTCTGAGTGCTTCGAAAGCGTAGATGGAGAAGTAGGATGCAACCATTCTGAGCTTTGCACCCTTGGTTATTTCTTTTTGAAGATCATCGCCCAAGAGTTTCGATTTGTTGTCTATTAACTCCATTGTGCTTTCCTTTCTCTGATACTGCACGACCTTGCAAGGTAGGTTTTTACGACGTGCACAGTCAATCATATTTTTTGTGCCTTTTGATTCACCATCCCAAAAGGCGATTACCGCATCCGAAACGTCTGCCATTTCTTGATTGCGGCGTACTCCGGCGGTTTTTCCGAATTGCTCCCACAACGCCGGATGAAGTTCAACTTCAAGTCCGTGCTCGTGAGCGTATCTCTCGCCGAGCTTATCTGCACCGTTTGCACCGCCGCTTACGATTATGACAGAGTGATTATTCACTATGTTTTTGAGGAAAGAATCTATCTCTTTTGAGAGAAGTTTATAGTCGGAAAAATCACGACAACCACAAACGACAAGGCGATATTCTGTTGCCATATAGACTCCCCCTCTCGAACTTATTTCTTTATTTAGTACAATATTATATCATATAATAAGGATAAAATCAAGAAACTGATTTCTTTTTTGCGACAAAGTTTTTGAAAAATGCACTTCAATACTTTCTTTTTTGTTCGAATCGTGTTATAATCATAGTGAGGTGATGGTATGTCAGACGAAAAAGTAAAACGCGGATTACAATCCGAACAAAAATTGAAATCGTTTCTAATTTTGGATTGGATGAAAAAGAACACGGACATATACCATACGTATAATGCGGATTATATAGCCGATGTTATATCAGAGGATTATGGCATTTCTGCAGAACGTCGTTCTGTTTACCGCGATATTGATGCTATCAACGAAGCAGTCTTGTTAGCGCACGAAGAAGCATTCAATGTTGAGGAAGCGCGCGAGCTTGTTGAGGGCGGACAGAAAACCATTGTTTATGATGCAGTGACTAAAGGATATTATTACGATAATCTTTTTTGTGACTTCGAGGACATCAGACTTGCGGCAGAGGCAATTTATTCAGCCAAGTTTATTGATAAGTCGCGCGCCGGCAGAATAATCGATGAGATTATTTGTAAGGATATAAGCGGATATCAAAGAAATGAAATCACAGATGATATTTTTGTATCCGATCGAACAAGAACGCCGAACAAGCATCTTTGGCACGCGATAGAAATAATCAGAGAAGCGATGAAAAAACGCGCAGAGGATGATAAATACGATAAGAAAAAATATAAACACTATCCGGAACAGATAAGCTTTCAGTATTTGACACACACTCTTGGCAATGTTGAAAATGAAATTGAACGAGGGCGTGGCAAAGAATACATAGTTAGTCCTTATAGGTTGATGTTTTGCGATGGTAATTTCTATCTTTTGGCGTACAATGCAAAGGAAAAACGCCATAAAGTTCGTACTTATCGCATTGACCGTATGCGCAACGTAAAACGTATAAAGGGTTCAGAGCGTGAAGGATTGGAAGAAGTTAAACATATTGACCTTGAATCGTACACGCAAACGCATTTCAATATGTTCACCGGTGATTCCGAACTTGTAACAATCCGTTTTACAAATGATTTGCTTGACTCTGTTATTGACCGCTTTGGAAGCAAGAATGTGCGTTATCTCGCGTATGATAAGAAGCATTTCACGGTTACAACGAGAATACATTTGAGCCCACCTTTTTATGGATGGGTATTCGGCTTCGGCAAGAAAGCAAAAATCATCAGTCCGCAAAAAGCGGTTGATGAAATGATTAAAACAATTGATATGCTTTCGGGTATGTACGCACCCGAAGAAACTGAATAAAAATGGCGGCAACTGCGAAAAAACAGTTGCCGCTTTTCTTTTAATCACTATATTGATCTATTGATTTTATTGCTTTAACTCTTTGTTGTTGAATCACGTGAATGTAAATATTCTCGGTTATTTTTGTATTTGAGTGACCCAACAATTCAGAAACGATTTTAACATCGCATCCGTTGTTGAACAACATTGTTGCGAATGTATGGCGCAGGGTATGCAGTCCAACTCTCTTCATTCTAATTGCAGATAGAATCAAAGAAAAAGTTTGACCGAGTCGGGAAGGGCGTATTCTTCTTCCTTTTGACGAGGTGATAATATACTCATATTGTCCGGTGATTTTCTTTAACTCTAAAAGTGCCTCATACGCTTTTTGTGTCATCGGCACAATTCGCATACCATTTCGTGTTTTTGTGTTGCTTTGAGTTTTAAGAATTGAACGCGAGATACCGTTCTCGTCCTCATCACTAAACTCGATTGCGTTTTTATAAACCTTTATTGTTCTTTCTCTAAAATTGACATCGCGCCAAGTTAAGGCACAAAGCTCTCCAACACGCAATCCACTATAAAGGAGAAATACGTATGCCCATCCCAATCGATATGCCGGTACACCATTTGAAAAGGTTCGTGTTGCTTCATCAACAATCATTCTTCTTTCTTCATCAGTAAAGAATTTAATATCCGAAGATTCTTTTCTCTTTAATTCCGGAAGTGTAATACCCTCGCAGGGATTAAATGATGTTGAAGTTTTTATTCTGTAATATCTCATACAAGCAGAAACTGCCTCATACGCTTTTTTTACAGTCGAGTAAGATAATCCGCTTTCGGATATATCGTTCACCATTTTCTGAATTTGAGAATGATTCAGTTTATCTATCGGAATCGCGCCGATGTGCTTGTAAACTTGATTTTCAAGTGTTATAACCTTTCTCTCATAACTTGTAGGTTTAAGTTTTGGTTTTAGAACAACTTTCAACCATTCTTCTGCGAACTGTTTAAATGTTCTATTCTCGGTGGTCATATCTCGTCCGTTCAGAATAAGTTTTTTCTTGAATTCGGCAAGTTTTGCTCTAACATCGGACTGCCTTTTTGACGACCAACTTTTTCTGTGCTTCGCGCCGCCATTATCAACCCACGTAATTTCTGCGCGCCAACACCCTTCTTTTTCGGAGAAATAGACCGTTCCTTCTCCGTTTGATTTTCTTGTTTTTGTACTCATTCAATCTCCGTTCTTGCTTGTTTCAAGAAAAATAACAAATTTACGTGGTAATTTACGTGGTAATTATTTAACTTGAAAAGCGATAATTGTGTATTAGAACGATTTACTTGTACCAAAAAACTATCGCAAAAGATGTAAAAAGTTATTCGAGAGATGTGAAAAGTGGTGCAGAAGTAGCACAAAAGTAATAAAAAAGTGCTTATAAAACAAAAAAACAGTGAAAACTCAACGTCTTCACTGTTCATTTTGGAGGTGCAGGCCGGATTTGAACCGGCGGATAACGGTGTTGCAGACCGGGGCCTTACCACTTGGCTACTGCACCAAAGTTTTGGTTACTTTAGTATTATAGCAGAGTTTTTTTGCTTTGTCAAGGGGAAAAGAAATAAATTATGAAAAGAATTTACGAAAGAATTTTTGGAGCGGATCTTTGGATAAAAAAGTACGTAATGGAGGGTAAAACAAGGAAAAAGGATATTGTAAAAAAAATTCAGTAGTGTTATAATACAAATGTAATAAAAAAAGTAAGGGGATATATGATGAAAAAGCTTTTATTATGTTTTTTGATTCTGGTGTCGCTTGTGCTGATGATATCGGGTTGCGACATTATCAAAAAGATTACCGGCGGTGAAGAACATATTCACTTTGGTGGTGAAGCGACCTGTCTTAAGGTGGCGATCTGTGATGGGTGTGGCGAGAGCTACGGCACACGTGGAGAGCATAGTTATGTTGATGCTACTTGCTCGTCCCCTAAGACCTGTACCGCGTGCGGTCACACCGTGGGCAATAAGCTCAGTCATGAGTGGTTAGATGCAACGTGCACTTCTCAAAAGACCTGTAAGGTATGCGGTGAAAAGCAAGGTGAAGTACTCGGACATGTACTTGGTGATATTGAGAGTAATTCAGAGTGGCATTGGCAGACCTGTACAAGATGTGGTTCCGAGATTAACAAGGCGGAGCATAGTGGCGGTGAAGCATCCTGTGATAAAGGAAAGGTTTGTTTCGTTTGCAACGTGGAATATACCGTAATAGACGGACATAAGTGGTCGGAGGCAACTTGTACCGTTCCCAAGACTTGCAGTGTGTGCGGCATTACCGAGGGAGAGGCTTCTCACTCATATAGCGAGAATTATTCTCACGATGATAACGGCCACTGGATAGGATGTACCGTGTGCGGTGATAAGAAAAATGAGGGTGAGCACTCCGGAGGTGAGGCTACCGTGAATGAAAAGGCTATATGCGAGGTCTGTGGTGTGAAATACGGTGATTATCTTGAAATAGCAATAGGTTGGCAGACAGAAGCGATTCTTCCTCTTGACGGTGCAAGTGTACGCCTTGCTAACGAGCGTATCAGCGGATGGTACGCGGGATATGATTATCTTACAACAGATACAGATGTCTATTGGCTTGAAGCAGATATATTTACTCCTGATGTTCCTGTTCTTAAATGGAGCGTAGGCGAAGCTGCAAAATACTATAAGGTATACGTAGCGACTAAGTCCGACCTTTCGGATGAGCAGTGTTATCTTACAAACTTGTGCGAGCTTTCGCTTGAGCATTTGTACGTTGATACGACTTATTATTGGTACGTTGACGCGGTTTACGGTGAGTACACTGTTCGCAGTAAGGTCTTCAACTTTACAACAGCAAAGTCACCAAGAACCGTTGATATTGAAGGCGTTAGCAACTCGCGTGATATCGGTGGATATATCACCGTTGATGGATTAAGAATAAAACAGGGTATGATATACCGCAGTGCTAAACTCGATGATATAACGGAGCTTGGAAAGTATACTTTAGTTAACATTTTGGGTGTAAAAACCGATCTTGACCTCAGAGGAGCAAGAACTGTAGATAATAGCGGTAATGTTTATTCCGATCCGAGAAATGCAACTCATCCTGTGGCTGAGCTCAATCATATAACCGTTGCGTGTCCCTGGTATTCTACGGGTGAGAACGGTATTTGGTATGATGATTTTAACAAGGGCGAGCTTGCCGCTGCTGTAAAGGTGTTTGCGGATATAGAGAATTATCCGATAGTATTCCATTGCTCACTCGGACGTGATCGTACAGGTACACTTGCAATGATACTCGGAGGACTTCTCGGACTTGACGAGAACACTCTTATGATGGAGTATGAGCTTTCCGTATTCTCTTATTGGGGATCGTATGGCTCTACCAAATATAACAACGGACTTCGCAATTCCATACATAACACATACCTCTATATTGATAACAATTATGAGGGGGATAGCTATTCCGAAAAGGTAGAGAATTTCCTTCTTGAGATCGGCGTAACCGCAGAGGAAATTGCCTCTATTAAAGACATTATGCTTGAGGAGGTAGAATAATATGAAGCTTATGCGTAAACTTTTATCTCTTTCACTCATTTTGGCAATGCTTGTGGGAACAATGACTGTATATGCGGTTGAGGTGGATTCATATCTTAAAGAGCTTCCGATTGCTGAGAACGGCATTGTAGCAGGTTCTGACGGTTACCGTGGCAATGTTACGGTCTACTCCGAGAGTGAAGCGGCTGAGGCTGGAGTTCCCGATGGATATTCAGGCTATGTAATCAAGGTTGAACCGAGCACGGTTGCAGGTGTTCATACTGCTTATCCTACCTGCGATTTTGATTTTTCATCGTGGGAAATTCCCATTTCTTCACTTGAAAGCATAACATTCAGGGTGTATATGCATTCGGGTGACAGAGCGATAAGACTTAAGACTCCTTATACCAGTGCATCTTGGGTTATGAACGTAACTCCGAGCACTTTTGGTGCTTGGTGTGATGTTACACTTGACGTTAACGGCACAAACTTTATAAACAGCTGTTCAATGGAGAGTCTTGCAAATTCCGAGGGGAATCTTGGACAGCTTGCTCTTATCGGCAGACTTGATTCAAGCAAGCAAAAGTGCTTTTATATTGATTCTATAAGTTTCAAGTATAAAGCGGGCATGTCTGATGATAAGACCCCACCCGTGATAACTTATAACGGACCTACAGAGCTTACAGTTGGCGACGGAACTGTGTTTAAGCTCGATGGTATCAGCGCGTTTGACGAGTATGATAATGCGAATGCCGAGATCACTTATGAGTGGAGTAGCGGTGCAGTAAACGGTCTTGGCGAAGTACAGGTTGGAACGCACACTTGTACGGTAAAGGCTACTGACCGCTCCGGTAACACATCGACTATTACAGTTACAGTAATTGTTAAGGGAGATCCTTCCGTGATAAGACTTGATTCAATACCATACACTAACTATATTGAAGGTGTTTCTATTTATGATGCTAAGGTAACCAATCTTACATCTGAGGAAGCAGCGGCGGCAGGAGTTCCTGCCGGTTACGAGGGCAATGTCCTTGAGGTTAAGGGATCGAGCGCACGCTTTGGTATGACGTTTGATCCGAGAAATCTCGGTATATATGCAGGACTTATCGAAAAGATAACCTTTAGATTCTACTTTAGAGAATCAAATAACGCAATAAGATTTTCAGATCACGGTGCAACGGATTGGACGGTGCTTGCAGCGGCAAATGCAAATCAGTGGATGGAATATGCCATTTGCGCTGACGGTTCCGGTTTCTCAAACAATCATGATATTATGAGTCTCGCCGATGAGCAAGGGAATCTTGACGTGTTTGGAATTGGAACAAAATATGAGTCGAATACCAATTATACATTCTACATCGACAGTATTACTATCAAGCTGAAATCCGATGACGGAAAGGCACCCGTGTTAAATTATAGCGGAGAAACCGACATACTTACTTCTGCGGGCAGACCTTTTGTTGCGGATATAAGCGCATACAGTGAGCTTGAAGGAAGATATCTTGGGCTTGACTATGCTTGGAGCGAGGGCGCACTTGACGAGAATGGAAATATGCTTGAAGGCGTGCACACCTGTATTGTAAGCGCAACAAACTATTACGGACATACGTCATCCGTGGCTCTTAACGTTAAGGTAGATCCCAAGGATGTTGAAGCTCCCAAAATAGAGATCGATACAAGTGAGATATTCGTTCCTGTCGGTACGTTCTACCGCATGGTAATCTCCTGCGTTGATAACTACGATAATGTTGACGTTGTCAGCGAGTGGAGTGAGGGAGCGATCGACTTTGGTGGCAGACTCGCCGAAGGTACACACACACTTACACTTAGTGCAACAGATCAATCAGGCAATAAGAGTGTGCATATCGTTACACTTTACGTAACCAACGGTGATACTACTGTGGGTGATCTTATTGAGTGTGGAGAGTAAGTCTACTCGAGTTTTAAAAAAAGAAAAAAAGCCTGCGGCAATCATTTGTCGCAGGCTTTTTGATAGAAGAGATTAAAGGAACGTTTTGTAATCCTCGTAATTTTTCTTAAGAAGAGTTGGTGTATCGAGTCCGTAGGGGCACATAGATTTACACTTGCCGCAGTTGATGCAATCCTCAATTTTTTGCATCATTTTTCGGCTTGACTCGGACAGCTGGGCATCAACGGGCGCACGACGAATCATCAAGGACATTCTTGCTGCATTGTTTATTTGAATTCCCACGGGACAGGGCATACAGTAGCCGCATCCACGGCAAAAGTCTCCGCTGAGTTCCTTTTTTTCCGCATCAATATATTCTCTTATCTCATCGGTCATGACGGGCGGATTTTCGTTGTAGGATAGGAACTCGTCGAGTTCATTTTCTTTCTGAACTCCCCATATCGGAGCTACGGGATAGTCTGCAAGAAAGGCATATGCCGCATCCGAGCGTGTGATAAGTCCTCCCGCCAAAGCTTTCATACAGATAAATCCGACGTCATTTTCCTCACAGAGTCTGACAAGAACCTCTTCCTTCTCGCTTGCGAGGTAGGAGAAGGGAAATTGCAGCGTTTCGTAGAGCCCTGAGCGTACCGCTTCCTCGGCTACAGCAAGTCTGTGATTAGTGATGCCTATATGTCGAATTTTGCCGAGTCTTTTCGCTTCGAGCATTGCCTCGTAGAGTCCCGTACCGTCACCGGGCTTTGGACAAAATGACGGGTTGTGAAATTGGTATATATCTATGTAATCCGTTTTTAAGAGTGATAAGCTTTCTTCAAGATCACGCCAAAAACCTTCGACGTCTGTACGCATAGTTTTCGTTGAAATAATTATATTTTCTCTGACGTCGGAAAGGGCGAATCCTATCTTTTCCTCGCTATCCGTGTAAAATCTTGCGGTATCAAAATAGTTTATACCACCCTCATAGGCTTTTCTCAAAAGATGAGCGGCAGCTTCCTTTGATATACGTTGAATCGGAAGTGCGCCGAAGCCGTTTTTACTTACGATAATGTTTGTTTTGCCAAGACGAACAGTTTGCATATTCACTCCAAATTTAAATAGTCTATAGATAAATTATATCACCAAAGGAATGTGTTTGCAAGCACTTTTTATAGATCATTTCTGATGAGTGATGTTTTTCTTGCTTTAGTATAAAAAGAAAACCTTGTTCTGTGAAAGGAGAGAAAAAGCTGTTGCGTTTTTTACTAAAATGTGGTATAATAACTAAAAAAGCATGGTGAGGTACGATTATGATTTTTGAAAAGTTTATCGTGAATATGTATAAAGGTATGATGCACAATAGATGTGATGATACCGAAACGGTATTTTATTTTTCGTCCGATGATTTTTCGGGTTTGTATAAAGAAGCGATATCTTTTTACTCCTCGCTTGGTCACACTCTGCAAGGATATCTTTATCAGTATGAGGGGGCTAAAAATGATAGGCTAATCGTATTTGATCACGGTTTCGGTGGCGGACACCGCGCTTATATGAAGGAAATTGAGATGCTCTGTAGACACGGGTACAAGGTTTTTGCATATGACCATACGGGATGTATGGAGTCGGGAGGCGAGTCGCCCAACGGACTTGGCCAATCACTTTGCGACCTGAATGACTGCGTGTGCATGCTTAAGTCGGATGAACGCTTCAGAGGACTTGATATATCTGTTGTTGGACATAGCTGGGGTGCATTCTCGACAATGAATATCTCGGCACTTCACTCGGAGATATCTCATATTGTTGCGATAGCCGGATTTGTCTCTGTAGAGGAGATGATAGGCACTTTGTTCGATGGTGTTATGAAAGGTTACCGCAGAGCAATATACGATTTAGAAAGAAGATCAACTCAGAAATTTGCTGAATTTAATTCCGCAGAGTCTATACGTAGATCAAATGTAAAAGCTTTGCTTATTTACTCGGATAATGATATGCTTTGCCGTATAAAGCACTATGAGATTATGAAGCGAGAGCTTGATGGGGTAGAAAATGTTAAGATCCTTCTCACGGAAAATAAGGGGCATAACCCAAATTATACCGAGGATGCTGTGAAGTATATGACTGAGTTTGGCAAGGCTCGAGCTAAAATTTTGCGTAACAAGAAGGCTACACAAAGTGATAAGGAAAAGTTTGTAGCATCCTACGATTGGGAAAGAATGACCGTTCAAGATGAGACTGTGTGGAGCGTTATTTTCAATCATCTTGACAGTTGATTATATATAAAAACAAGGTAGAGGATGGATTGTAGTACCTCTACCTTGTTCTGTATATTTTTATTTATTGCCTGAAAATGTCAATTAAAGTTTTCAAATTATGACCTTTATTTGATTAACAGCCGGATGAAAACTTTTGCTTAACCGCATCGATTTGCTTTTGCTCGGCGGGTGTTTGCGGATACCAGCCTTGCTGGGACATCTTATTATATACCTCACTCTGCATTGCGAGAGTTTCGTCAAGCGCTGACTTGAATGCCGATTGCACTGCGGGAGTTGACGACTCGATCGTTCCATGCATAAGAAGGTCGCACTCCCCCTTAAGATTGAGTAGGATGTTTTCCATTATTTCTTTATCCTGCATAATTACCTCCTACGAGACTATAAAATTTGTTGAAGCATTGAGTATGTCTTGAAGCCAAACCGTCGACAAAGTTTCCAAGCTCTTTATTTTCGAGTTTGTCCGCACTATCCTTGCAAGTGCATTTGATCTGCTTTTCGTGGCTGAGTGCATCTTCGATATAAAGTAGTTCTTTTGGTGACATATTAAACCTCCTTTTTTTCCCAAGTTGGGTGATACGCTATTCTTGACGTAAAAAATGGGGATTATTCACCTAAAAATACTTTCAAAAATATATTGAAAATATATTGAACATTTTTTGTGTATGTGTTAAAATGTGTATATCTTACAAAAAGGGACAAAATATGAGAAAACTGATTTTAATTGCGGCGTTACTAATTATTTGTTCGTCGCTTGCGAGTTGTGATATGATTGATAAAATTAAACCCGGTTCATCGGATTCCACTTTGGGTGACAAAACAGAAACGTCAAAGATAGAGGAAAATAATGCACTCATCACTCTGATTTCTCAAGATTCAGCCTCCATTACTGTTAAAATTGAGAATAACACCGACTCCACCTGGCAAAGCGGAAATATGAGAGATTATTCTCTTGAGGCAGAGAAGGACGGAGAGTGGTACGAGGTGAAGCAAATAGGCGAATTTGCCAACACAATGGAGCTTATGATATTTGCTCCCGGTGAAAGTATGACACATACCTTTGTATTTAACGAGAGATATGGAAATCTTACTCCCGGAAAGTATCGCGTTGTTAAATCATATTGGGCTAACAAGACCGCGACTTCCGACGCGCACGAGTTTCATCTCGTTTGTGAGTTCACGGTTGACTAAGACAGTCTAAAAAAGAGGATACGGAAGTGGAAAATAGAGTTCGTGAAATATATAAAGACGACTTCACCGAGTATTTACTTTGCCTTGCACTCGATGTTGGCGAAGGAATGCTGAAAAACGGCGGAGAGGTTGCAAGGGTAGAGGACACTATTGAGCGCATCTGCCACGCATACGGAGCGGTGCATGTAGAGGTTTTTACTATAATATCTATGATAAACGCGGCAATAAGAATGCCGGATGGTTCATACTCCTCACAGCTTAGGCGTGTAAAGCAAACGTCAACTAATTTGAATACTTTGGAGCAGCTAAATGCCCTCTCTCGTTACGTTTGCAAGGAAAAACCATCGCTTGATGAGTTCGATGCAAAGCTCCACGAAATTGAGAAAAAACAGCCCTATACTGCGTGGCTACATATACTGTCATCGGCTATGGTATCTTGTGCTTTTTGCCTATTTTTTGGCGGTGGTTTTGTAGATTCGGTAGTTGCGTTTTTTGTTGGATTAGTCGTTTCTTTAATCCTTAATTTCAAGTCTAACAGACTAAACAGCATGGCAAAAACGGTTATATCATCCTTTATCTCGGCTATGCTCGCCGGACTTGCATTTATGCTATTGCCGGATATAAACGTTGACTCCATAATTATCGGTGCAATAATGCTTCTTGTTCCCGGACTTATGTTTGGAACATCGATGAAGGATTTACTCTGTGGTGATTTAATCGCAGGCACGCTCAAGATATTGCAGGCATTGATACAGACCTTAATGATTGGATTCGGATATATGCTGGCTTATGCTTTGATTGGAGATAGGCTTATCCCCGAGGTAAGTGCAGAGCAGGGTGATCTGTTCCTTATCCAGCTTCTTACGTCTCTTGTTACGTCTGTGACATTTTCTGTTTTGCTTAAAACAAATAAGAGGCATCTGATAAATGGTGGAATATGCGGCATGCTTACATTTGCGGCTTATTTTGGCGTCTTAACTTTAACGTCTTCGCTATTTTGGGCAGCGTTCATCTCAGCTGCTGTTGCTACGCTATTTGCTGAAGTTAATGCAAGAATAGCAAAGGCTCCCTCAATAATTTTCCTTATGGCCGGTGTAATCCCTACCGTTCCGGGTGGATATCTTTACCGTGCGGTACGCGATTTTGTACGAGGACTAATGCCATCTTCTCTTGCTTGGCTTGGCTCTGCGGCGGCGGTTGCTCTCGGCATAGCCGGAGGAATAGTTGTGCTTTCTATTGTATTTGGCTTTGTTAACGATTATGTGGTTAAACGGTTTAAAAACAATAAAATGTAAACTACTATTGTCATATTTAAAGCAAACTCTGCGTTTTCTGTCACGAGCAAAATGCGGAGTTTGCTTTTTTGTCCTCAAATAACCGCGCGCATTGATGATAAAAAATGAAAGGTGATATCTTTTTTACACATCGCATTGAATGGTCGGTATATAGTATTATATGGAATGAAAATCAATCAAATCAAACACCAAATAAAAGTAACGAAAATATTTTTTATTTTTTTTGAAAAACCCCTTGACAAATATTTTTTTATTTGATATAATAGTGGAGCGTTTATGGAAGGTTAGCTCAGTTGGGAGAGCATCTGCCTTACAAGCAGAGGGTCACAGGTTCGAGCCCTGTACTTTCCACCATGAGATGAAAATCTCTTTTGAGAATGGCTTGGTAGCTCAGTTGGTTAGAGCGCTAGCCTGTCACGCTAGAGGTCGTGGGTTCGAGCCCCATCCGAGTCGCCATTCTCAAGTAAAACCACCTATCCGCCTCTGTAGCTCAGTTGGTAGAGCAGAGGACTGAAAATCCTCGTGTCGTTGGTTCGATTCCGACCGGAGGCACCATTTATGCGGATTTAGCTCATTTGGTAGAGCGCCACCTTGCCAAGGTGGAGGTGGCGGGTTCGAGCCCCGTAATCCGCTCCAAAAAATACTGCAGAAAAGGATACATTTTCTGCAGTATTTTTTTATCCAAGTCGCAGACTTGGTATATCATTGACGCACGAAGTGCGGCGTATATCATTGAATGTATAACTCGCCTGTGGCGAGATATACATTCGTATATCATCACCGAAGGTGTATTCCTCTGCGACTTGATGCATACCGCTTGCGGTATCTTGCGGCGTTTGTCGTGTCCGACTGACAAATAGCAAATATACTCGCCCGAAAGCGAGATATACTCGTTTTCGGACGGATGATATGCAATTCCTTTGGAATTGATGATATACAAGGCTATCGCCTTGATTTTAGTTAGTTTCACACGAATATACGCCTCCGAAGGGTCGGAGGCGTATTATCTATTAT
>JAZRAE010000110.1:0-36407 GCA_045634385.1 Eubacteriales bacterium
GAACACGGTACCAACAACTGTATCTCCTGTATGTAAAGATTTGATTGAGCCTTCCAGCAATTCTGTAAAGTTTTCCATTTCTTTCAAAACCTCCGTTATTATACCGTCCGGTGTGGAAGCGCCGGCGGTTATTCCTACGCAATTTGCGTTGTCAGGAAAATCAGTTTGTAAGTCCGCAATCGATTCGATCCAAACGGTAGGACACTCTTGCGAGCAGAGGTCAAACAACTTTCGTGTATTTGAACTCTCGTGTCCTCCTATTACAATCATCAAATCAGATTCTTTGGCGAGCTTGATCGCCTCATTTTGTCGATTTTCAGTGACACTACATATTGTATCAAATATTTTCGCATTTGTACATAGGTTTTTTAAAAATTTTTTAATTTTTTTAAATTCTACTAAATTTTGTGTGGTTTGCGCACATAAAATAGGCAATTTATTCCCGAAATTATATGATTCAATAGTTTCGAGCGAAGAGAATGCTATTTTATCACCCATAGCATAGCTCATTGTACCTACAGATTCTGGGTGATCGGGATCTGCAAAGAGAAGAAAACAAGTGTTTTCGTTTGTGTTTTCTTCGGCGATTTTGTGTATTCTTTTAACAAAGGGACAAGTGGCATCTACAACAGTAAAATTTGAGTTTTTACGTTCAAATTCGCTTAAAAAGACCAATTTATCCTTTGTAACACCGTGTGTTCTGATTACAACGGACATCGGACGTTCAGGATCATTATAATAAACCTTCTCGATATCTTCGAAGTCGATTACCATAGCTCCGAGTTTTTGAAGCTCATCGGTGTATATACTGTTGTGTATAAGTTGTCCGAGTGTATAAACCCTGCAGTTTTGTGTTTGTTCGCTTAATATACTCTTTATTGCGCTATCTGCACGCCTTACTCCTGGACAGAATCCTGCGTATTGTGATAAATTAATTTTCAAGCATATTCTCCTCGGAATTATTTCGTTTATATCCGCCAAGCTTGAGTATTTCATCGAAAATTAAATCTGTAGCTGCTTTGTATTCCTCTGTACCTCCGTTTTCAAATCCGAGATCGGAATTTTTGATAGGCTTTCCGTAGAATATTTCGATTTTTCTGAATAACCCGTACTTATTTTCTTTTGTTTTGATAAAAGCAGGAATTATGTCGCATCCCGAGCGATATGCAACCATACCCGCACCGTTTTTTGTTTGGGTGGTTGATGGATCGACGGCGGGATATCGGTGTCCTTGCGGAAACAGCGCGATAATATTGCCGTTTTCAAGAAGCTCTATAGATTTTCTCATAGCAGCAACATCAGAGCCGCCACGGTCGAGTTTGACGGCACCCATTGCTTTCATAAACGAGCCAAGTAGGGGGATAGAGAAGAGCTCTTTCTTTGCAATAAATGTAATCTGTCTTGGGCATGTTGCGCCAATAAGTAAAACATCACGGGCGGCAATATGGTTAGGACAGATCATATATCCGCCCTCTTTAGGAATGTTTTCAACGCCATGAGCTTTAATTCGGGTGAAGAACCTTATTGGAGCAGCGAAGAATTTATGCACTTTCATATAAAAGGTTTTATTTTTTGATTGCGCCTTTTTTATGATCCTTACTACTGCTTCGACAGTTTCTTCTGCGGTCATATTAGAATTGTCAAGTAAGATAGCATCATCTGCCGGAACACATGGGGCAATATCACGCGTAGAATCGTTTTTATCACGTTCAAGCATCTCGGCAAAAATTTGCTCGTAACTTACATCTTTACCTTTTGCTTTTAGTTCCTCATATCTTCGTTTAGCTCTTGCTTCGGGGGAGGCGGTAAGGAAGATTTTAACTTCTGCATCGGGTAAAATAACAGTGCCAATATCACGGCCATCCATAATTACGCTATGCTGTTTAGCAATATCTCTTTGGGTATTGAACAGATATTCGCGCACTTCTTTGATTGCGCTGACATTAGATGCTGCCATAGACATTTCCGGAGTTCTAATTGCGTCTTTTACGTTTTCTCCATCAAGAAGAATCACTTGTTCTCCATCGACATATATAAGCTCGAGAGTAAAGTTTCCAAGTGAATTCGCTACTGCAACAGAATCAGTGGGGTTAATGCCATGGTTGAGCATATAATAACCTATAGTCCTGTATAGAGCGCCTGTGTCGACGTATATGATTTCCAGCTTTTGTGCCACGGCTTTAGCCAAGCTTGATTTGCCTGCGCCGCCTGGGCCGTCAATTGCAATTCTTATCATTTGATGCTCCTTAAAATTTAATATAGAGATTCTGCTGCACTTTTTCCTGCCAAATATCCGGTCGAAAAGGCGATTTGTAGATTGAAACCACCAGTATAGGCATCAACGTCTATGACTTCTCCAGCAAAGAAAAGGCCGGGAATAATTTTTGATTCCATTGTTTTTGGACTGATTTCTTTGACCTCAATTCCCCCGGATGTAACAATTGCTTCTTCAATTGGCCTGAAGGATGAGAGAGGTATTCTAAAATCTTTCAGTGTTGAAAGAATGATTTTTCTTTCTTCTTTAGTCACGGTATTTATCTTTTTTCTTTCATCAATTCCTGTTAAGGATATAAACGCAGGGATCATTTTACTTGGTAAAAGACCTGATAGAGAATTGACAAAATCTTTGTTTGCGTTTTGCTTAAAATCACTCAAGAGTCTTGCATCCAATGTTTTATCATCAAGCGCGGGCTTGAGGTCGATGGAAAGCGATAGAGTAGATATATCGTAATTTCTAAGATGCGCTGAGGCTGAAAGAATCATAGGTCCGGTTACACCGAAGTGTGTGAACATCATTTCACCAAAATCAGTGTATAAAACTTGTTCGTCTTGGTCGAGAATCTTTATGCTTACATTTTTAAGCGAAAGTCCTTGCATATCAGCACAGATCTTTGAAGGAGAATTGATAGGGATCAGTGATGGAATAAGCTCTGTTACTGTGTGTCCAAGTGAGGATGCAAGTTTATATCCAGATCCGTCCGATCCGGTTAATGGATAAGATTTTCCACCGGTTGCAAGAATAACTTTTTCAAAAGTATATTCTTTGTCGGTTTTTATGGTAAATCCTCCGTCTTTATTTAAATATATTTTCTTTACTTTTTCGTGTATAATTTTTGCGCCCTCAGAGTATTTTCTCATTGCATCAACAATATCTTTTGCTTTATCACTTTCAGGAAAGACTCTATTACCTCTTTCAACCTTGAGCTTAACACCGAGATTTTCAAATGTATTCATAACGTCTTCAGGTGTAAAAGAAGAGAGCGCACTATACATAAAACGCGGATTTTTAGTTATATTATCGAGCAGTATTTGCATGCCTGAGGCGTTAGTTACATTGCATCGCCCTTTGCCTGTGATTGCAAGCTTTTTTCCAAGAAAGGGCATGGATTCAAAAATTGTAACATCGGCACCGTACATAATTGCTGTGCCTGCTGCCATCATACCTGCAGGTCCACCACCTATTACGCAGATCTTATTTGATGATTCCATAATTTCTCCGTTATACTTTAGCGTAAATGTCGTATTCGCTCCAAATATCCTCAAGAGTATCAAATCTTTGACGTATTTCTTTTTCACGTTTTGATGTAATCTCAACGATAAGTGCATTGATCAGACTGATTGGAGCGACAAGTGAGTCCATATATGATGCCATATCAGATTGCGCAAGCAAAAGGTAATCTGCATATTTTGCAAGTGGAGATATGTGCGAATCGGTATACGCAATAGTTTTTGCACCTTTAGAGTTTGCGAATTTTACGGCGTTTACGACTCTTGAAGAATATCTCGGGAATGAAAATGCAATGAGCACATCGTTTTCGTTGATAGAAAACATTTGCTCAAACACTTCAGCGGATGCTGATGCGTTAATGAATTTAACATTATCAAAAATAAGCGATAGATTATAGTTCAGTATTTTTGCGATTGGTTCTGAACCTCTTGCACCTATTATATATATTTTTTTCGCGGCAAGAATTGCATCTACTGATCTGTAGAACGCATCTCTGTCAAGCTTTTCGAGTGTGTATCGTATTTTACTCATATCAGAGTGCATAACGTTTTCAAGGATATCACCCTTTCCAATCCTTTGCTTTGTCATATCGATTCTCTGATTTGGTGTAAGTTTTGTTTTGGCAAGCTCCTCTACGGCTCTTTGAAATTCT
Organism: Eubacteriales bacterium; assembly: GCA_045634385.1. GTDB lineage: Bacteria > Bacillota > Clostridia > Oscillospirales > CAG-272 > UBA1740. The sequence goes on from JAZRAE010000110.1 coordinate 4,161, forward strand.
GAATATCCTTCGTAGCCAAGAACACCTGCAAATCTAACAACTGTTGATTCGGATACACCAACCTTGTTTGCAAGCCTTGAGGCGGTCATGTATGAAACAGTTTCATATTCGTTTAACACTGCATTGGCAATTTTTTTGTGTCCTTTGGATAAGGAAGGAAGCATCTTTTTGATTCTTTGAGAAATATCTAAAGCCATATCAGGAAAATCTCCTTGAAAATCAAACTTTCAAACTACATTATAACACAAAGAAAACATTTTTACAATATAAAAATAAAAAGCAATGTAATCTTTTTAGATATTTTTTAAAAAATGCACTTGCAAAGAACTTAAGTAATAGACTTTGCAAGTGCTGTAAAAATTATTGGTTATATTCTAATAGTTTTAGCATTGTTGATTTTATCAACAATATCTTCGTGAGTAACTATAATTACCAAACGTTCATTTGCCTGGCTATTGATGATTTCAAGCATACTATGTGCTGTATCGACATCAAGTTCTTTTGTTGGTTCATCGAGAAGGAGTATGGGCGATGGTTTTGTAATCGCCCTTGCAAATGTAACGCGTTGTTTCATACCCCCTGATAATTCTCGGGGCTTTTTTTTAAAGTCTTCGTGCTTAAATCCAAGTTTTAACAGTATCGCGGAGGCTTCCTCGGGGGTACAATCTTCTTTTGCTAACATGACATTTTGTAAAGCGTTTAGAGTGGGGAAAAGTCTATATTCCTGAAACATAAAGGATACGTTTTTTACACCGCCATTCTCAATCTTGCCTTCATATTCATTATCAAGTCCGGCGATTATTCTTAGCAGTGTTGTTTTACCTACACCGCTTTCGCCAAGTATAAGATATGCACCTTTTTTTTCAAATGAGAATGAGAAATCACTCAGAATATTTTTTTCCCCGAAGCACTTCCGAAGGTTATTGATTTTTAAATTCATTAGCTAACCTCCCGAGAAAATATTTTGTTGTTTTTTCTAAAATAATGCTAAACACAACAATAATAACCGTCCATGCAAAAATAGATGCGGTATCATATGACACGGTTTTATAATCATAAATCAATTTTCCCACATTGCTGTTGGTCATTATTTCAGCAGCAACCTCCGCTTTCCATGCTAATCCCACGGATGTAATAATGGCGGGAAGTAAGTATGAAAGTAGAGAAGGGATAACAAGAGCTTTTAGTCTTTGTATGCAATTAAACTCAAAAATCTGTGAAACCTCAACAAGACTTTGATCGATAGATTTATACCCATCATAAACATTGTGCCAGATTATAGGCAAAACCATAAGTACTACGACAAAAACAGCAATTCCTGTATAGTTAAGGCGTATCCAAAGAAGAACTATAATACAAGCAACAGGTGTTGCTTTCATTATCGAAATAATGGGGGAGATTATTGTATTGATTAGATCGAATTTGTGGCATAGCGTTGCTAAAATAACGCCGCCTATTATACCGATTGCAAGCCCGGAAAATACCCGACAAAATGCAGTAAGAATCACTTTTAAAAACGTCTTCGATCTTATTATGGATAAAAGCGCCTTTACGGTTTGCGGTACGCCGGGCATGAAGAAACTGTCATTGATAATAAGAGCGAACAACTCCCAAAACAAAGCAATGAAGAGTATCGCAAAAACAGTTTTCAAGTATTTATTATTAAGCAGAATGCTTTTATTTTTCATAATAAAATTCGTCGCCGGGAAGCTTTCCACCAATCAAGTTAACCCCGATAGCATCGTAAAAAGCAATCAATATATCTTTCATTTCGTGACCATCAATATACGTAATGGCACCGCTAAGATTCGTAAGAGATTTGTTTGCCGCAGTAACAGCATCAAGTACCTCTGCATCTACAATATATTGCGATGATGTGTTAAGATTGACTTCATTTGAAATGTAGTTAATAGAGAGCTTATATTCATCAAGAAAGGCGTTTATTAGTTCTTTGTTTTCACTCGCGAAGGCTTTATTCGCAACGATGCACCCCATTGCTACAGGAGAAGATGAAATATTCGCCCAGACATCTGTGAGATCTATTGCTACATTATAATTGTAATTTTTATTCTGCGATGCAATTTTTAAAGGAGCTGCAGTCGCGACCGGCTCGGGTACGAGTGCTATATCGATTTTACCGGCAATCAGAAGAGGAGCAAGATCTGTCGGAGCTGCTATGGTCTTTTCATCTTCTCCTTCTCCTATAGAAGTTTTTATCGTTGCATTAACGCCGCTTTTTTCGAGCAAATACTTAAGTATTGCGGCAGGGGTTCCATTATGTATTGTGTAAATTGTTTGTCCTTCAAGATCAGAAACGCTTTTAATTTCAACTCCTGTCTTAGTCATTAAGTAAAGTGAATTAAGACAATTAAGGGCAAGGACTGTTACTTTTTCGTTTTTGTTGTATAACGAAGCTGCGGTATTGGTTGGAATGCATGCCATATCAATATTACCGGCAATAAGATCTGAAGTAGCGAGGGCAGCGTCATTGTATTTTATAAACTCGTATTTTTCATTGCCATCCACTCCGCCATTGTCATGAATAAGCTTCGCCATACCCATTCCTGTTGGCCCGTTCATATAGCCAATTTTTATAGGTGTATTTTGCTGATTCGCGTCAAAAAAACGGTTACACGATGTAAAACTAAGAGTAAGAATAGATAAGAGTAAGATAATTGTGATAAGCTTTTTCATTTTATAATCCTTTCAAGACCCTCAAGGTCGGTGATTAGTATTTTTTTGTTTTCAAACGCAATGTATCCCTCGGATTCTAAGATTGATATTGCCCTATAGAGTGAAGCTCTGCCGCAATTTAAAGCTTCGGAACTTCTTTTTTTATTGAAATCAAACTTGAGAGAATTATATTTATTGCTTAGTGAATAAATATAGCTTGCAAGTTTTTCTTCAACAGTTCCACTTGAAAAGGCGGCAATTTTATCATTTAAAAAGTCGATTTTTTCGGTAAGAAAATCAATAATATTCATCGATAATTTCGGTTCTTTTTCTATCAAGGAGCGCAGAGCAGATTCAGAGAAAAATAGTATGGTACATGAGGTTTTTGCAGTAATTATGGTGGGGAAGTTTGTGCGTGATGAAAAGACAGCTACGATACCGAATGAATCAAATTCTTTGATCACGTTAAGCGGTACTACCGAACCTGCAGATTTCCTGCAGATCAAACATTCTCCATGCAGTACAAACCCAATTTTCTTTTCGTAATCATTTGGCGAATATATTGTGTCGCCTTTCAAATAGTCCTTTTCTTCCGACGGGATAATTGTTAGCAGAGAATCAATTCTTTGCTTGTCAATGTTTTTGAATAGAAAAGTGTTTTTGAGAAAAGATGATGTAGCAGACATAATGCTCCTATTGACAGTAAAGTGTATCATATGATACATATTATACTCTAAAAGACACCCTGTGTCAAGAAGTTTTTGAAAAAAATGCTAATCAACTCGTTATATGTAAATTGCATAAAATAAAAGATAAAATATTTAAAAACTATTGAATTTTATTAATTTATGTGATATAATAAAAAATGGCGAATAGTTTGCAAATAAAGTTTTATCACATAGCTGTGTGTAAAGGATATATTAAAATGATGTTAACGTCGTTACTTGACTCTAATTTTTCTGAAATTGCGGAGAGATGCAAAGTAGCAATCACCGATTTTCGTCCGAAAGATTTAATTGAAATAATTATTCTTGCCGGAATACTTTTCTTTGCTTTCCACCTATTAAAAGGTAGAAAGGCAGGGGCACTCGTTACAGGACTTTTTGTTTTGGCCGGTCTTTCCGTTTTATCAAGCATTTTGAAATTCAATGTTTTATACAGACTTTTCAGTACAATTCTCGGAAGTGGTCTCTTAGTTGTTATTATCATTTTCCAACCGGAGATTCGAGATGCTCTTGAGAAAATAGGAAACGGATCATTAAAAGGAATAATGAGCTTTAGCGATCGAAAGAAGAAAAAAGAGCAATATCGTAATGCTATTGAAAACATTTGCTCTGCGGTTGCGGAACTTTCGAGAGAATCTACAGGCGCATTGATAGTGATAGAGCGTTCGATAAGTCTTTCGGATGTCATAAAAATGGGTGTTGTTATTGATGCCAACGTAAATGATCTTCTTTTGAGAAATTTATTTTACAATAAAGCCCCTCTTCATGACGGAGCCGTTGTCATTTCCGGTGATAAAATAGTTGCTGCGGGATGCTTTCTGCCGTTGACTCAGCGAGTAGATCTCGATTCAAGCCTTGGTACACGTCATAGAGCCGCAATAGGAATGGCTGAAAGAAGTGATGCCATTGTAATCGTAGTATCAGAGGAAACGGGCGGAATATCGATAGCATATGATTTTTCACTTTTGAGAAACGTTAAGCCTAAGGAACTTAAAGATTTCCTTCTTGAGAACGTTTTAAGGATAAGCTGCAATCCGTCTGATAAATAATTCATTTTCGATTTTATGAGGAAATCAAATGAAAAGAGATATTTTTGGAATTAAAGTAAGTACTATTCTTACGATTTTTGCTTGTGCAGTCATTGCATTTTTGCTTTGGCTATACTTCAATATATAGAATGACGGTCTCTTGTGAGATCGAAATCTTCACGAGAGCAACAGGAGTTATATGAGTTATTTTACTCGAAGTTATATTGTAAATAACGTAACTTTACCTATTAACGCCTCTCATAAAGAGGCGTTTGCTATTGCATCTAAGAAAATTGCCTCTCTCGGTATCAAAACCGCTGATTGTGAGTTTTCAATATTCAGACGTAGTGTAGATGCAAGAAAAAAGAATGATATCAAGTTCGTTTACTCCGTTATGGTGAATGGTGAATTGCCGGCAGTGGATGAAGAAAGACTGAAAAAATCTGGCATTGTAAGTTACACTTATACTGAACCGACATTCCGAATCGGTGAAGAAAGGCTTGAGTCAAATATCGTCGTTGTAGGTTCCGGTCCTTGCGGATTGTTTGCGGCATTATTACTTGCAGAGAACGGTTACAAGCCTATTTTGATTGAGCGAGGCGGATCGGTTGCCGAAAGAAATGAGTGCATAAAAAAATTCAAGCATACAAGAATTCTTGACGTTAATACGAATATACAGTTTGGCGCGGGCGGAGCAGGAACATTTTCGGACGGTAAATTGGTAACACGAGTTAATGATTCTATGTCTACATACGTTCTTCATCGCTTTGTTGAATTTGGTGCGCCGGAAGAGATTTTATATCTTGCTAAGCCTCATATCGGGACGGACGTACTTTCCGTTGTAGTTGAAAAAATTATTTCTCGTATTGTTGAGCTCGGAGGTAAGATAATGTATCATACAGAGTTCAGGAATTACCGTGTATCCGGATCAAGGATTACCGGGATATATACCAATCACGGAGTAATTGATTGTTCGGCTTTGATTTTGGCTATTGGACATAGTGCGAGAGATACATATCATACCCTTATCGAAAGTGGATTTGATATAGTTGCCAAGCCATTTTCTGTAGGAATGAGAATTGAACATTCAACAGAGATAATCGATTGTGGTATGTATGGTGATTTTGCATCTAACCCGAAACTTGGACATGCCGAATACAATCTATCATACAATACGAAAGAACGAGGCGTATATACATTTTGCATGTGTCCGGGAGGTACTGTCGTTGCTGCGACAAGTGAAACCGGAGGAGTTGTTGTAAACGGTATGAGCGCGCATGCTCGTGACGGAAAAAACTCTAACAGTGCTGTATGTTGCTCAGTTTTCAAAGAGGATTACGGATCCAACCCAAAATCTGCCATAGAATATCAGCGAAAAATTGAACGGGCAGCCTTTATTGCGGGCGGAAGTGATTATTGCGCGCCAATAATTACAGTTGGCGATTTTCTTTCAGGCGAATGTTCAAAGGAGCCTACCGATATCTTGCCGACGTATATGGACGGAGCTGGAGTCAAATTGGCTGACCCATCAAAATATTTGCCTAAAAATATAGTTGAACTAATAAGACGTGGAATCCTTGATTTTGACAGAAAAATAAAAGGATTTGCGCATTCAAGTGCTATTTTAACCGGAGCAGAAACACGAACAAGTGCACCGCTTCGAATAATCAGAAATAATGATACAAGACTCGCAACCGGATACGACAATCTCTATCCTGCAGGCGAGGGCGCCGGATACGCCGGCGGAATTACAAGTGCGGCAATTGACGGCATACACACAGCAATTGCTATCATAAACAGATATAAGCCTTAAGAGGACAACCTCTATCGCGGGTGAAAATCAGACCGCGACCCCGCAGCGGGAGCTGCCTTACTTATGTTAATAAATTGAAAGGCGGGGGAAACCCCACTAATGGTTTTTTATATGCTCTTACAAAATGAAATAACAAAGGAGAAGGTCTGGATCACAAGCACTCCCGACACAGCAGAGGCTAATTCTGCCGTAATGTCGATCTCACGTGTGCTTAACGTGAACCCAATCATAGCCAAGTTGCTTTATAACCGCGGCTATCAAGACCCAGGAAGTGCCGCATCATTCGTTAAAATGGAGAACGAGATGTTACGTAATCCATTTGATATGGCGGATATGATGAAAGGTGTACAGCGCATAAAGAAAGCGCTCGACGAGAAAGAAAAAATTACGGTTTACGGTGATTATGACGTAGACGGCGTTACGTCGGTTTGCACGTTATATCTCTATCTCAAATCTCTCGGTGCAAATGTTGAGTATTATATACCCAATCGTACAGGCGAGGGATACGGTGTTTCCGTCGGTGCTATTGATAGCATCAAAGACGGAGGTACAAAGCTTATCATTACGGTTGATACAGGTATAACCGCGAATGAAGAGGTTACATATGCAAAAAGTGTAGGTGTAGATTTTCTTATTACCGACCATCACGAGTGCCGTTCGGATTTTCCGGATGCAACCGCGGTAATAAATCCGCATCGTCCCGATTGTAAATATCCTTTTAAGGAGCTTGCCGGAGTTGGAGTTGTATTCAAGCTCATATGCGCCTATGAGGAATTCAGAACGGGTGATACACGTATGAAGTCCACCCTTCGCATAATCAAGGAGTACGCAGATCTTGTTGCCATAGGCACGATTGCTGACGTTATGCCTATTAAGGAAGAAAACAGGATCATAGTGAAGTACGGTCTTAACATGATCGAAAATACTAATAGGGTAGGTCTCGCTGCGCTTATCGATGTTTCTTCCAATAAACAAGATCAAAGACATAACGATCGTTATGATAGAGTTCGAAAAAAGAAGAAGACGAAGATTACGTCAAGCTTTATTGGATTTACTTTAGCTCCGAGAATTAATGCCGCAGGCAGAGTCAGAAGTGCGACAATAGCTGTCGAGCTTTTCTTGTGTGAAAAGTATTCTGAGGCAGTGAAAATTGCAGAGCAACTCTGCTCGGCGAATAAAGAAAGACAAGCAGAAGAAAATAAAATAATGCAGGAAGCTTACGAAAAAATCGAGGCTCTGGATATCAAGAATAATCCTGTTATTGTACTTGATGCTGATGATTGGCATCACGGAGTTATCGGTATAGTTTCTTCAAGAATAACCGAAAAGTATTCGCGTCCTTCAATACTTGTTTCATTTGAAGGCAATGATGAGGATATTGATCATCTTGATAACGTAGGAAAAGGATCAGGAAGAAGCATTAAGGGGATGAATCTTGTAGACGCCCTTTGCTATTGTAGTGATCATCTTGTAAAATTCGGAGGTCATGAGCTTGCTGCAGGTCTTTCCGTAACAAGGGAACAGTTACCGTTGTTCGTTGAAAAAATCAATGAATTTGCACGTAATAATCTTTCCGAAGATGATATGGTTCCTGTTATTGAGGCTGACTGCGAGATAGGATTTGGCGATGTATCTATTTCACTTGCCGATTCTTTGCAGTTGCTTGAGCCGTACGGTGTGGGAAATCCTGTTCCTCAGTTTATTATGAAAAATGTTTCGGTTTCTGATGTTTCAGGTGTTAGTGATAATAAACATACAAGACTTACACTAACAGATGGAAAATCAAGTTTTTCCGCTATGTATTTCTCGAATTCACCGTCTGATCTTGGTGTTTCTCCGGGTGATAAGATCGATATTTTGTTTAATCTCGGCATTAACGAGTGGCTTGACAGAAAAAGCGTTCAGCTGATCATCAGAGATATAAAAATATCGATGTCAAGCGAAAATCAGTATAAATACAACAGACAAAAATTTGAGGCAATAAAATTTGGGGGAACTTATACACAGGATGATGGATATTTCCCGGAAAGAGAAGATTTTGTTGAGGTGTACAAATTCCTGCAGAATACACTTCATGCGGGTATAGATACCATTTCTCACAAGGATCTTTTGACAAAGCTTTCTGCAAGTTCATCACGCGACATAGGATACGTTAAGCTGAAGTTTATTATCATGGTCTTCAAAGAGATGAATCTTTTACAGATTGATGAATTTGAAGATGAGAAATACAGATTTAAGCTTCAATACTCGACTACAAAGAAAAACTTAAATAAATCGAGCATCCTAAAAAAGTTACGCTCTCAAATGAGATAAATTTTTATGTTTAATGAAATGCAACCCTTACTCGCCGTTATTGAAAAAAACGAGCGAAACTATGATTTAGAAAAAATTAAAAGAGCTTTTTTATATGCTAAGGAACTCCACGAAGGTCAGTATAGATTGAGTGGAGAACCTTACGTATGTCACCCTGTTGCAGTAGCAGAGATAGTTGCACAGCTTGGACTTGATACAGATTCCATATGTGCAGCTTTGCTTCATGATACTGTCGAGGATTGCTCAGATAAAACAAATTTAGAAATTCTTGCGAAGATGTTCGGCAAGGACGTTGCAATGCTTGTCGACGGACTTACAAAGATTATTCAGGTTCAGCTTGCAGATAAGGAAGAAGCACATATTGAAAATATCAGAAAAATGCTGCTTGCAATGAATAGAGATATTCGTGTTATTTTCATTAAGCTTTGCGACCGTTTGCATAACATGAGAACGCTTTCGGCTAAAAAAGAAGACAGGCAAAGAGCGATAGCGCTTGAGACGATGTATATCTACGCACCGCTAGCTCACCGCCTGGGTATTCAAAGAATAAAGCTGGAACTTGAAAATCTAAGTCTTTTCTACCTCGATCCTATTGGATATGAGGAGGTTCATACGTCTATTGATAATAAGTATGGACAGAGCAGAACATTCCTTGAAGATGCAAGAAAATTCATCGAGGAAAAGCTTACTGAGAACCATATTAACTTCAAGCTCGAGGGTAGAATCAAGTCGGTTTACAGCCTATATAGAAAGATGTATACTTTTAATAAGGCGTTTGATGAGATTTATGATTTTTACGCAGTGCGTATCATAGTTGATACCGAGCTTGAATGTTATACCGCGCTTGGAATTGTGCACGAAATGTTTAAGTCGATTCCCGGCAGATTCAAAGATTATATTTCTACTCCCAAGCCGAACCTTTACCGTTCTTTGCATACAACAGTTATTGGACGCTCTGGTATTCCTTTTGAGGTTCAAATAAGAACAAGGCAAATGCATGAGGAAGCGGAGTATGGTATCGCGGCGCATTGGAAATACAAATCCGGAGAAAAAAGCGGGCAGAGCATTGATGAAAAGCTTCGTTGGATTGCTCAATTGCTTGAATCAGATGAAAATACTCGTGATCCTGATGAGTTTATTCATTCGTTTAAGACGGATATATTCCACGATGAAACCTTCGTCTTTACGCCTAAGGGTGATGTAATATCTTTGCCCCAGGGATCAACAACTATAGACTTTGCATATGCAATTCATTCTGCGGTCGGAAATAAGATGATAGGTGCAAAGATAAACGGAGTTATAGTTCCTATTGACCGTACACCTCAAAATGGTGATATTATCGAAATTATAACTCATGGAAGTTCCAAAGGACCAAGTCGTGACTGGTTAAAGATAGTTAAGACTGGTCAGGCGAGAAGCAAAATTCGCCAGTGGTTTAAAAAGGAAAAACGCGCTGAAAACATCGAAATGGGTAAAACCGAGGTCGAGCGAGAGCTTAGAAAAATCAATAAGAATGTTACCGATGCACAGATCGAGGAGCTTGTTTTGAATGCCGCTCGCAGAGTCGGTATACAAACAGCAGATGATTTTTATAATACTCTCGGCTTTGGCGGACTTTCTTTGCAAAGATTTTTGCCCAAAATCAGGGAAGAAATTGAGAAACTCTATGCCACGGATGAAGCTTCTTTGACCCCCCAAGACGAACTTTCCAAGATAAAATTAACATCTCTTCACAAAAAGAGAACTTCTTCGGGAGGTATCATAATTGAGGGGGAAGGCGGATATCAGGTAAAATTTGCAAAATGTTGCAATCCGCTACCCGGAGATGACATTATAGGATTTATTACTCGTGGATTCGGCGTTTCTATACACAAACTCGACTGTCAAAACGTTTCGGAATCACGTAAAAATGAGGAAAACCTTGCGCGTTGGGTGAGTGCCGCTTGGGAGAAGGAAGACTTCAATTCCAACGAGAATTACGAGGCATCTCTCCAAATCGTGACAGAGGATGGAATCGGAGTTATTGCAGCTATTTCTATGGCGTTGGCGGATATGAGAGTATCAATCTCATCTATAAACACACAAACGCTTAAGAATGGTACTGTAGCAATCAATCTTTCTATTGGATGTAGAAACACATCTCACTTTGAGTCCATCGTTTCAAGGTTGCGCTCTCTCAAGTCCGTGATCACGGTTACGAGAGGATTTGCAAATTGATGGAGGCACTATGATCACAGTAATTCAAAGAGTAAATAATGCAACCGTTTTTGCTGACGGGGTGCTTTCCGGAACTATTGGCAAAGGACTTTATATTCTTCTTGGTGTGACTAATACAGATACGGAAGAGGATGTCCGTTTGCTCGCTGAAAAAATATCTAAACTCAGAATTTTTTCTGATGATAACGGAAAAATGAATCTATCCGTAATGGATGTTGATGGTGAAATAATGGTTGTATCGAATTTCACCTTGAATGCAAATTACTCTCACGGAAACAGACCTGATTATTTTTCATCTGCAAAGCCGGATGAGGCAGATAGACTTTATGAATATTTCAAGGAGTTAATTGCTCCTAAAACAAAAAAACTTGCTTGTGGCGTATTTGGCGCTGATATGCGAACGGAAATGTCTACAGACGGTCCGGTTACTATTGTAATGGATTCGTGTGTATTGAAAGGAGGAAGAAAATGATACTTCGAGTTGATGGCGATATTAATAAATATTACGTTCAGACACTTTGTATGGTTTTCTTCCCGGGTGCAACCTTTGGAGAGAACGAACTACCTGGGGTTGGTGTTCCCGAGGTTACTGTTAATGTTTATAAAGATGATGATGGATCTAAGACTGCTTTTGTTTCGATGAAGCTGAATGATAGAGTATGCGAGGCTACTGAAACTGTCAGAATAGACGAGGACATTTCTGTAATGGAACATTCAGCGGTTGCAGTAGGCAGAGCCGTATTTGCGGCCGGAAAGAACCTTCTCGGACATATTCCGCCGTGGGGCATTCTAACAGGTGTTCGTCCTGCAAAAATCGCTGGAAGCATACTTTCAGAGGGCAGAGGAGTGCTTAAAACGAAAAAGATATTAAGAGATGAATATTTCCTTAATCATCAAAAAGCTGCTCTTGCTGTTTCCGTGGCAACCAATGAGGCAAAGTTACTCAAGAAGATCGATAAGGACACTTGCTCTTTGTACGTGTCTATTCCGTTTTGTCCTTCACGCTGCTCATACTGTAGCTTTGTATCCTATACAACTCCGAGACTATTGTCAATGATTGATGATTATCTTGAGGTATTGCTGCACGAGATAGATGAAACCGTTGAAGTTATAAACGCTATCGGCTTAAAGGTTAATACTGTATACATAGGTGGCGGAACACCAACGACCTTAAATTCCGAACAACTTGAAAAGCTTCTTTCTAAAATCAATGAAAAAATTGATGTTGCTTCCTTGCTTGAATTTACGCTTGAAGCAGGACGTCCGGATACAATCACAAAAGATAAACTTGATATTGCCAAAAAAATGGGTGTAACGAGAATCAGTGTTAATCCGCAGACTTTAAACAATGATATTTTGAAGGAAATTGGTCGTAAACATACTTGCGAAGATTTCTTTGAGGCTTATCGTATTGCTAAGGAAAGCGGAATTCATGACATAAATGTTGACTTAATAGCAGGTCTTCCGGGTGATGACTTTAAGAGCTTTTCTGAAACACTCGATGGAATAATTCAGCTACAACCAACTAACATAACCGTTCATACATTCTGTGTCAAAAAGGCATCAGATGTATTAAGGAATAATTCCGATGTTTATTCTCTGACAGGTGGAGATGCTGCAAAAAGCGTTTCTTATGCTCAGTTAAATACAAAGTTTGCCGGATATAAGCCGTACTATATGTATAGACAAAAGAATACAGTCGGAAACCTTGAGAATGTTGGATTCTCAATTGAAGGTCACGAAGGAATATACAACGTCCTTATGATGGAAGATGTTCAGACTATATTTGCTGTTGGAGCCGGAGCTGTTAGTAAGCTCGTCGACTTTAAAGGATCGAAAAATAAACAAACGCGTATAAAACGTATCTTTAACCCAAAGTATCCATATGAATATTTACAGAGGGCGGAAGAGAAAAGTATTTCGGACTCTGATACGCGTAAGTCCTTAATGGAAGAAGTACTTGAATTTTTCTCTGAACAATAAAATATTTTAATAAAAATTAGAGTTTGCTAATATTATTTTAGTGAACTCTTTTTTTATTTGGAGATTGTATGAAGAGCAAAAATAACATTGCATTTTTAAAAGGTACCATATCGCTATCGATATCGGTAATTATAACAAAAATACTTGGTGTATCATTTAAAGTTCCTTTATCATATGTTCTTGGTGATGAGGGAATGGGCTATTTCAATACAGCATATGCAATTTACGGTTTTTTTTACATACTTTGTACTGCGGGCGTACCTAAGTCACTAATGTTGGTTTTAGCAGAAAATAGGACAGGTGATATCGAAACAAGTGACACAAATGTATTGCGCACCGGATTAAGGTTGTTCACTAAGATTGGATTGTTTTCTTCCTTATTAAATATAATATGCGCGCCTATGTTTGCTCGGCTTGTAGGAAATGAAAATGCGTGTCTGTCAATAATCGCAATTGCTCCCTCTATATTTTTCGTTTCGTTGAGCGGTGTTTTGCGTGGATATCTTAATAGCCATGAAAAACTTGCCGTAATTGCTATATCCCAAATGATTGAAGGTAGTATAAAACTTGCTTTAGGACTTGTGCTTTCATTTATCGGTGTTAAGCTTGAATTATCAATTCATACGATATCTGCTCTTGCCATAATGGGTATAACTATAGGAAGTATAATCAGTTTCTTGTATATGTATATCGAATCAGAACATCAAAAAGAAGAAGAAAAAATAAGGCAGAATTTGGACTTTTCGCAAAAAAACATTTGCAAAAAAATACTTAAAAATGCTGTCCCAATTGCCTTGGGTGCATCTCTTTTAAATATTTCTTCAACTTTGGATTTAACAATAATCATCAAGCGATTAATTGAGTCGGGAATAAGCGTACAAAACGCTAACGCTATTTACGGGAATTATACTACTCTTGCAGTACCAATGTTTAATCTTGTGATTTCGGTTCTTGCTCCGATTTCTACGTCTTATATGCCGCGGCTTTCGCTTTTAAGTATCAAGGCGGATCACAAAGAGTTTATGTCTGTATTGAATCGTATGTTGTCTATTACATTAATAATTGTAGTTCCTGCATCAATTTCATTTTGTTTGTATAGCTTTGATTTGCTTGATATATTGTTTTCTGTGCAATCATCTGCAGTTGGGGCAAACCCACTTGTAATACTTTCTATTGGATTGTGCTTTCTTTCAACTCTAACGGTCATCAATACTGCACTTGAATCTAAAGGGAAAATTTATGCTACGGTCTTATCTTTGATCTTCGGATGTCTTGTTAAGTTAATTGCAAGCTATGTATTAGTTGGAAAAGATGGTATTGGGGTTCTTGGTGCACCTATTGGTACGGTGCTTTCTTATATTTTCAGCCTCGTGATATCCTTGATTTTTCTTGAAGCGCACGGGGTTAGAACATATACACTAACAAAAATTGTTTATTATGGTTCTTTAGGAATTTTGTCTTTCTATATACCGTATAAAGAAATATATTGTACTATTTTATTTGGTTCGTCAGTTCTCTCAATGTTAGTCTCAATTGCTATATCCGTCATTTTATATTTTACATTATTGATTCTCATTTATTTGTTCTACTCGAGAATACGTGTGTTTAAATTGCACAAAAAAGTATATTGATGATTATTGTAATGGACGAAATTAAAGAAATTAGATGTAAAATCGATTTTTATCTATTGAATAAAAAAAATATATTTGATATAATAAGCAAGGTTAACATATTTTTGAAAGGAAGTTATAAAATGACAAAGACAGATCTTGTAAATGTTGTTTCTGCTGAGACTGAGATTCAGAAGAAGACAGTTGAGACAGTTGTAAACAGCGTTCTCGAAGCAATCAACAATGCTCTTAAGGAGAATGATAAGGTTCAGCTCATCGGTTTTGGTACTTTTGAGGTTAAGACCGTAGCAGCTCGTGAAGGCCATAATCCCAAAACCGGGGAGACCATTCAGATTCCCGAGAGCAAGAAGGTTTCCTTCTCCGCTTCAAAGGTTTTGAAGGATAGCGTAAACTGATTTAATTATGCGTCTTGATAAATTCTTAAAGGTTTCCAGACTTATTAAGCGAAGAACAGTGGCAAATGATGCATGTGATGCTTCAAGAATTCTTGTTAATGGTAAAATAGCAAAGGCTTCCTATAATGTTAAACTTGGTGATTTGATATCTGTCGCCTTTGGAAGCAAAACTATTACCGTGAAAGTTTTGGAAATAAAAGAAACTACTAAAAAATCCGAGTCAGTATCTATGTATGAGGTTGTTTCTGAGTCGGATGAATAATACTTGTTTAAATCGCATATCTTCAAATTGAAGATATGCGATTTTTATATTTGGAGGCACATATGAAGGAAAATCAGCAGATAGTCGTAACGAATAAAAACAGAGTTGAGATAGATTCGGTTTTAGCGGTAAAAACATTCGATGAGGATGGAATTATAATAGAGTCAATCCTTGGATTAATTTCTATCGAAGGGATAGGACTTAAAATAGAAAACTTTGAAAAAGCAACTACAAAAATACTTGTGACAGGAAATATTATAGGCGTGTATTATATCGAAAACAAGGGCAAAAAGAAGGGCAGACTTGCGATAAGATGATCACTCTACCTTCCGGCATGATTCTTTTTTCTTTGCTGTTTTCAATAGCTTTCGGTGGTCTGTCTGGATTCACACATATATTTGTATGGAGGGTGTTTTCAATACTGTTTAAAGTCGTTAAGAAAAATGAGAAAAAACCATATCACCTAAAATTACAACACGATCTTATCTTCAATATTTTTGATTTTTTATATGTTTTCTTTGTGGGAATGGTGTACATTACTTTTAATTACGTTTTGATTGACGGAGTGTTCGAATTATATTCTTTTGTTATGCTTATTATGAGCTTTATTTGCGGTGAAAGAATCTTTAGTTTTATTTTCAAAAACAACCGCTAAAAAGTGTTTATTTTGCGATCTTTTAACTTGACAAATTTATTATGCGATGTTATAATATATTTGTATATCAAATTATTTTATATATTACGCGTGTGGGAGGGATGTTGAAATGAAAAAAGAGATCTCGTTGGATTCGTATTATTTTCATCAAGGTACTAATTATGAAGCGTACAAGTTCCTCGGGTGTAATCTTGAATTGATTGATGGGAAATATCGATATTCCTTTAGAACTTGGGCACCCAATGCTTATAATGTTGAGCTTGTGTCTGATTTTGTTGGATGGAATTCTCCTATATCACTCTCTCGCGTGACGGATAAAGGCGTATGGGAACTCATTTACGATTCGGATCGTTCTCTCGAAAAAGAAGCATATAAATTCCGTATAACATCGAAATCGGGTGTTATTGATAAAGGTGATCCTTACGCACGCTTTTCAAGAGGAAAGGATGACGGAGCATCTCTGATTTTTACGTCGGATGAATTCAGGTGGTCTGATTCCGCATGGATGCGTAAGAGAAACGGTACGATAACAACAAAGAAAGATTCCTATATACCCTCGCCGATAAACATTTATGAGGTACATCTTGGAAGCTTTATGCGTCATGACGAGGATAACAGATATCTTTCTTATCGTGAGATAGCTGACGTTCTTGCAGGATATGTTAAAAGCATGGGATTTACTCACGTTGAGCTTCTCCCTATAACCGAGTATCCATATGACGGGTCGTGGGGATATCAGGTTGGTGCTTTTTATGCGCCTACGTCAAGATTCGGAGATCCTGACGATTTCAAGTATTTTGTTAATAAAATGCACTCATCGGGTATTGGAGTTATTATAGATTGGGTTCCGGCTCATTTTCCAAAAGACCGATGGGGACTCTATGAGTTCGACGGTGCCCCTCTATATGAGTATCAGGGCAAGGACAGACAAGAGTCACGCTCATGGGGCACAAGATTCTTTGATCTTGGCAGAGAAGAGGTCCAGTCGTTTTTAATATCTAACGCTGTTTACTACCTAAACGAATTCCATGTTGACGGACTTAGAGTGGATGCGGTAGCGTCTATGTTGTATCTTGATTATGACAGAGATCCCGGAGAATGGATACCAAATCAGTACGGTACGAATCTTAATCTTGAAGGTGCCGCGTTCTTCAAAAAATTGAACTCCGTGGTATTCTCAAGATTTCCATCCGCTCTTATGATAGCAGAGGAATCTACAGCTCACGGTAATCTGACACGCCCTGTTGATGAAGGCGGACTTGGATTCAATATGAAGTGGAATATGGGATGGGCAAATGATTTTTATGAGTATGTCAGCATGGATCCTGTATTTAGAAAATACAATCACAAAGCGCTAAATTTCCCTATAATGTATGCGTTTACTGAAAACTTCTGCCTTCCAATATCACACGATGAGGTTGTGCATGGAAAACGATCCTTCATAGATAAGATGTTTGGCGACTACGAGGACAAGTTTTACCAGATGAGAGCCTCGCTCCTGCTTATGATGACGTATCCCGGAAAAAAGCTTATGTTTATGGGGACGGAGTATGCACAATTCAGGGAATGGGATTTTGACAATTCGCTCGAGTGGTTTATGCTTGATTATCCCAAACACAGACAAATGCAAGAATATGTAAGAGAGCTTAATAATTTCTATTTGTCGAGAAGTGAGCTGTGGGACAGAGATTTTACACCTCATGGATTCTCATGGATTCTTCCCGACGAGAGCGATAAGAATATGGTTGTATACAGAAGAATTAACAACAAGGATGAAAGCATAATTGTTGCCATAAACTTCTCTGGTGCAGAACAGAGTGTAAGAATTCCGCTTTGTAGGTCGCGTCACCTTGTTCCGCTATTTGCAACCGACGATAGACTTTCGGATGCTCCGATAGTTGTCAATTCCGACAAGAGTGTATATTACGCTGATATGAGATTGCCAAAATTCTCCGGAATTGTTGTGAAAGAAAAATCATTGATGAGAAAAATAAAAATATAAGGAGAAAGACCATGTATTGTAAAAAAGAATGTATAGCAATGCTTCTTGCAGGCGGTCAAGGATCAAGACTTTATGATCTAACCAAGCAAACCGCTAAGCCTGCGGTAACTTTTGGCGGAAAGTATAAGATCATAGACTTCCCGCTCTCAAATTGTATCAATTCGGGAATAGATACCGTTGGTGTACTTACGCAATACCAACCCTTAGCACTTAATGAGTATATTGGAAACGGAGAACCTTGGGATCTTGACAGAACCAGAGGCGGTCTTTCGGTGTTGCCTCCGTATCAGGGTAATAAAGCCTCTGTTTGGTATAAGGGAACTGCTAACGCAATTTATCAGAATATAAACTTTATCAAGCAGTATAATCCGGATTACGTTCTCATTCTTTCCGGTGACCATATCTATAGAATGGATTATGCTAAGATGCTTGAACATCACAAGAAGACGGGTGCTTCTTGTACTGTAGCAACCATTACTGTTCCTATGGAGGAAGCAAGTAGATTCGGTATTTGTAATACAAATCCCGATAGCTCCATCTACGAGTTTGAAGAAAAGCCAAAGAAGCCCAAGAATAATCAGGCTTCGATGGGTATCTATATTTTCAATGCCAAAATACTTATTGAGTATCTTGAAGCCGATGAAGCAGATGAAAAGTCTTCTAATGATTTTGGCAAAAACATCATCCCCAATCTTCTTAATAACGGTGAAAAGCTCTTTGCATATAAGTTTGACGGATATTGGAAGGATGTAGGAACGATTTCTTCGCTTTGGGAAGCAAATATGGATCTTATAGGCGAAGATCCTATCCTCAATATGGCGGACAGAGATTTCCGTATTTTCTCAAGAAATGTTGCTCGCCCCCCTCAGTATATAGGTTCTAAGTCTACTGTTGAAAACTCTCTTATTTCCGAGGGATGTCAGATCAACGGAACCGTTATTAACTCTATACTTTCCGGTGGTGTAATTATTGAGGAAGGCGCTCTTGTTAAGGATTCCGTAATTATGGAAGACGTTGTTGTTAAGAGCGGTGCAAAGGTCTATTCCGCAATTGTGGATTCGGATACTGTGGTTGAATTCGGTGCTACCGTAGGTAAAGATAACGCTGATAAGAGCGATATCGTTATTGTAGCGAAGGGAACAACCGTTTTCGCCGAGAAAACCGGCAAATAAGGAGGTAAGAATAATGGCTATTAATGCAGCAGGAATTATTTTTTCAAGTTTGAATAACAATACGCTTTCAAGACTCACAAGCGATAGAACCGTTGCGGCTATTCCGTTTGCTTGCAGATACAGACTCGTTGACTTCTGCCTGTCCAATATGGTAAATGCCAATATCTCAAACATAAATATAGTTGCAAACTATAATTACCGTTCACTTACCGAACACATAGGTAGTGGTAAGGACTGGGATCTCGCGCGTCGTTCCGGCGGTATTCAAATTATATCTCCTTATCAGACCGCACACTCTTCTTCTGCAAAGATGTATTCCACGCATATGGAGGCTCTTATCAGCATGAAGGAGTATATTGATGAGTTTGATGAAGATTATGTAATTCTTATGGATTCGGATAATGTGCTCAATATCGATCTTGCTGATGTTGTGAAGGCGCATGAGCTTACCGGCGCCAAGATTACACTTGTAACTCAGGAAACTGCCTCAGATTATTCCTCAAAACATCCCAGAATGATGCTTTCCTCTGTTGCCGGCAAGGTTACTGATATTACGATGAGTTCTGTATATACAGAGAGTAATCCGGAGCTTTCTCTTGGCATATTTGTAATGTCTACGGTGTATCTTCGTAAGCTTATTGAAGAGGCTCAAGGATATAACACACATAGCTTGACCAATCTTATGCTTAAGAATTTTAAGACACAGAACTATAGAACATATAAGTACAATGGATTTGTGGCTTCTGTATCAAGTTTCCTTGACTATTATAAGTATTCCGTGATGCTTGCAAAGAATGAGGATGCTCGTACATCTCTTCTCAATAAGAGGGAAGCTCCTATATTCACGAGAGTTCACAACTCCGCACCTGTTGTTTATAAAGCAGGTGCTAAAGTTGAAAGTTCTATGATTGCCGATGAATGTGTTATTGAGGGTACTGTTATTAATTCCGTTCTCTTCAGAGGCGTTCATGTTGCTAAAGGCGCTGTTGTTGAGAATTGCGTTCTCTTCAGAGGCACTTATGTTGGCAAGAACTCTAAGCTCAACTGCATCGTTACCGATAAAGACGTTCATGTAAGTGATAATGTTCATCTGTCCGGTAATGAAAATATGCCTTTCTACGTACAAAAAAACCGTAAAGTTTAATTATTTGGAAGGTAAAATATGAAAATATTATTCGTTGCAAGTGAGGCAACTCCATATGCTGCGAGCGGAGGTCTTGGAGATGTTATGGGTGCTTTACCCAAGAGCATTGTTCAGGACAATCCCGGTGCAGAGGTTAGTGTAATAGTTCCTCTTTATGATACTATGAAGGCGGAATATCGCGAGAACCTTGAGAAGGTCGTCGATTTAAATTTCAGATATTCCTGGAGAAATACAGGTGCAACTGTCTATAAGCTGAGCAATAGCGGTGTAGATTATTACTTCGTTGAAAACCACTATTATTTCGATCGTGGACGTCTTTATGGTGAGTTTGATGATGCAGAGAGATTTGCATTCTTCTCAACTGCAGTTATCGAGTTTATTCTTGCTACCGGAAACATTCCGGACATTTTACATGCTAATGACTGGCAGACAGCATTAACGGTGGTATATCTAAAGACAGAATACTCACATATGGCATCGCTTCGTGGTATCAAAACAGTATATACCATACACAATATTGAGTATCAAGGTAAATTCGACCCTTACATTCTTGGCGATGTTTTTGCGCTTGATAGAAAGTATTATAGTGTTGTTGAGTTTGACAATTGTATTAACCTTATGAAGGGCGCGCTTGTCACTTCAGATTATATCACAACCGTAAGCCCAAATTACGCGCGTGAGCTACAGTATGCCTTTTACGGATTCGGTCTGCAGGGAATTATTACTGAAAATTCATACAAGCTTGACGGTGTTATTAACGGTATTGATTACAGTTATTTCTCTCCGGATAAAGGCGGAGAAATCGACTTTGCGTTTACTAAAAGAACGGTAAAGTCAGGTAAGGCAAAGAATAAGAAGGCTCTTTGCGAGGAACTCGGTCTTGATGTAGCACCCGATATTCCCCTTGTCGTAATGATTACAAGGCTTGCGACTCAAAAGGGAATTGATCTTTTCTTGCATGTAGCAGAGGAAATGCTTTCAAAGAAAGTACAGATAGTTGTCCTTGGAACGGGCGAAAAGGATTACGAGGATGCTCTAAGATCCCTTGAAGTAAGACATGCAAATCTTAAGGCGTTGCTTAAATTTGACAGAGTAATATCTAAAAAGCTTTATGCGGCTGCAGATATATTCCTTATGCCTTCAAAATTCGAGCCTTGCGGCCTTGCACAGATGATATGCTGTTCGTATGGCACAATACCCGTTGTTAGAGCAACCGGTGGTTTATATGACACCATTATTCCGTATGGACAGGATAATTCAAACGGATTTAATTTCTTGAATTACAACGCACATGATTTCCTCTACGCTGTAGAGCGTGCATTGGCTGTATATGATGACGAGAAGGAATGGTCTGAACTTAGAAAGCGTGCATTAAACTGCGACTTCACTTGGGGCCGTTCTGCTGCAAAATATATGCAAATTTATAATAATCTTCTGAATTGGTAGGAAAAATAAAAATATAATGATAACTAAAGCAAGTGCAAATCCCATTACCGGTGAAAAAGACAAAATAACAAAACAGGAGCTTCGTGAGAGAATTGAAGCGAAGCTTATAACCAGGGGCGTATTCGATCCCACGAGCGCTACTGAAGAACAACTTTATAATGCAACCGTTCTTGTTCTCAAAGACATTATGATCGATTATAGGAACGACTTTAAAAAGAGAATAAAGTCAGTTAATGGCAAAAAAGTGTGCTACCTTTGTATGGAGTTCCTTGTAGGTAGAGCACTTAAGAACGATGCAGTTAATCTTGGAGTATATGATGAGCTTTGTTCAATACTTTCGGATTTCGGCTCATCCTTTGAAAAGGTATATGCTTGTGAGGTGGATCCAGGACTTGGAAACGGAGGTCTCGGTAGGCTTGCTGCTTGCTTTATGGACTCCTTGACTGCTCAAGATTACGCAGCGAATGGATACTCTCTACTCTACGAAAACGGTCTTTTTAAACAGAAGATTGTTGAAGGCGAGCAGGTTGAACTTTCAGATGAATGGCTTGCATCAGGTGGAGTATGGCTTGTCCCTCATCCTGAACGCAGTCTCATAATTAGACTTGGTGGCAAAATTGAAGAGAGAGTTGAGCGCGGAGAACTTAAATTCATAAATTACGATTATGATGAAGTTAAGGCTGTTCCTTATGATCTTTTGATCCCGGGTACTACGACCAATGCGGTAAATACTATTCGTCTTTGGAGAGCGAGACAGGTTCAGCCCGTTATAGGACGTGAGGGAACGACTCAGAGCAATTACGTCATGCATATGAATAACAATAATGCTGAACAGATTACTAAACAGCTTTATCCTGCTGATAATTATGATGAGGGTAAGCTTCTTAGACTTACTCAGCAATATTTCCTCGTGTCTGCATCACTCCAGTCTATCATAAGTGATTATTTTGCGGAACATGGTTCTCTTGTAGGTTTTGAGGAAAAGATCTCTATTCACATTAACGATACACATCCCGCACTCTCAATTCCTGAGCTTATGCGTATTCTTATGGATGTTTACTCTT
Source organism: Eubacteriales bacterium (assembly GCA_045634385.1). Lineage (GTDB taxonomy): Bacteria > Bacillota > Clostridia > Oscillospirales > CAG-272 > UBA1740. The sequence continues at coordinate 26,684 of JAZRAE010000110.1, forward strand.
ACACCTGGGATGATGCTTGGAATATTGTTGTTAAGACCATCTCTTACACCAATCATACGGTTCTTCCTGAGGCACTTGAATGTTGGAGAGTAGATCTGTTTGCCATGAAGCTTCCGAGAATATTCATGATCGTAAATGAAATCAACAAAAGATTTACAGCAGATCTTTGGAACCTATATCCCGGAGATTGGGACAGGATATCGAGAATGGCTATTGTTGCGTATAATCAGGTAAGAATGGCAAATCTTTCTGTTGTCGGATCTCACACCGTGAACGGTGTATCTGCACTTCACAGCGATATTCTTAAGAAGACAATTTTCCATGATTTCTATAAAATGACTCCTTGGAAGTTCACTAATGTGACAAATGGCGTTGTACACAGAAGATGGCTCAATACATCCAATCCGGCTTTGGCGGGAATGCTTGATGAACTTATTGGCAGTGAATTCAGAGAGGATGCAAGCCATCTTATAGAACTCGAAAAGTACAAGGATGATCCTGATGTACTTCTAAAGATTGCTGATATAAAGCATCATAACAAAGAGGTGTTTGCTCACTTTGCATTCGGTAGAACCGGCAGAAGACTCGATGCTGATTCGATATTTGACGTTCAGATAAAGAGAATGCATGAGTATAAGCGTCAGCTTCTCAACGTGCTTAAGATAATTGCTCTTTATAATGAAATTCTTGAAAATCCTAATGCCAATATTCCAAAACAGACATTCATCTTCGGATGCAAGGCTGCTCCTGGATATGTTATGGCAAAGAAGATAATTAAGCTAATTTGGTTCTTGTCTAAGGAACTTGATAGTAATCCCCTTACTAAGGACAGACTTAAGATCGTGTTTATGGAGGAGTATAACGTTTCACTTGCAGAAGTTCTTATTCCTTCGGCAGATATTTCCGAGCAGATTTCGCTCGCGGGTAAAGAAGCAAGCGGTACAGGCTGTATGAAGCTTATGATGAACGGTGCAATTACTCTCGGTACGCTTGATGGTGCCAACGTTGAGATAGTAGAGGCTGTCGGTAGAGAGAATGCTTATATCTTCGGCCTTAATACTCATGAGGTAGAGGAGCTTTGGAGAAACGGTTACACGTCGAGAGATTACTATCATAGCTCACCTACGCTTAAGGGCGTTATTGATAGACTCTATCGTCCAATCGGCGGTCAGGACTTCTCTCACATTGCAGACTATCTTATTAATGCCGGATACGGTGTTGCAGATCCGTTTATGTGTCTTGCGGATTTTGAGTCTTATATGTATGCGTACAAGAATGCTATTAAGGACTATGGAAATAAGCAGGAGTGGGCTAAGAAGTCACTTATGAACACTGCTACAAGCGGAGTTTTTGCATCTGACAACAGTATTAGAAAGTATGCTAATGAAATTTGGCATATTAGTCCTATAAATAAATCTAAATCTTAATCACCAGAGGAAAATAAAGTGCGGTCGCTTTTCTTTTCTAATAATAGAATTGAGAGCTTGGTGGGAAAAGTAGTGTTTTCCCACGATGATAAATACAGCTCTTCTTCTGCCTTCGAGATCAGTGAGGCGGCTAATATCAGAATACTACTCCCAAGAATATTGGGAGCAGTTTCTGTGTCTGTACGTATTTTCAACGAGAGCCTTAACAATGAGATCGTTACAAAAAACTTTTTGTGGGGTGGAATTGAAAAAGAGAGTGACATTTATGAGATAGATATTGATCCACGTAAGCTTGGTGTAGGTCTTTACTTTTTCTGTCTTGATTTACAGACACAGTTTGGTAGAGTTTATGGATATAAGTCCGGAAGCAAATTGGTTTTCTCCTCTGATTTTTCAAAAAAATCGTTATTCCAACTTTCGGTATCGGATTTCAAATATGAAAAAAACGCGGATAAACTTGGCGGTATAATATATCATATTTTCGTTGACAGATTCAATAGAGGTGGAGATGTCGTGTCTAAACCCGGAGCAATAATAGACGATGATTGGCGTATTATTCCTGAATATCCTTCATACCCGGGCGCACCATTAAAAAACAACCACTTCTGGGGGGGAACCTTGTGGGGTATAACCGCAAAGCTTGATTATATTAAAAGCCTTGGCGTCAATACAATATACCTTAGTCCTATTTTTGATGCTGCATCAAACCATAAGTATGATACGGGTGACTATATGACCGTTGACTCTATGTTTGGCGGTGATGAGGCATTTCTTGACTTAATTGAAAAAGCAAAAGAAAAGGGAATTGGCATAATTCTTGACGGTGTATTTAATCATACCGGATCTGATAGCCTCTATTTTAACAAAGAGGGAAGTTACGACTCCCTTGGTGCATATCAGTCATTAAAATCTAAATATTATTCCTGGTACGACTTTCAAAATTATCCCGATAAGTATACATCATGGTGGGGGATAGATATTTTGCCGAGAATCCACCCTGATAGGCCTTCGTGCAGAAAGTATTTCGTTGGTAAAGGTGGAGTTATAGACAAGTATGCAAGTCTTGGAATTGACGGTTTCAGACTCGACGTTGTAGATGAACTTTCAGATGATTTCGTAGGACAGATTAAAAAACGATTGAACTCACATAATAATAAATCTGTTTTATACGGAGAAGTTTGGGAGGATGCATCAAACAAAATCGCTTACGATGTCAGGAAGAAGTATTACCTTGGTGATGAGCTCGATGGAGTAATGAATTATCCCGTCAGAAAGGGAATTATTGACTTTCTTACCGTATATGATTTCGCTGCGCTTAAGTATGCGTTATGCGATATTATTGATAATGCTCCGAGTCGTATACGTAATATGCAGATGAATCTCCTTGGAACACATGATACTGAACGCATTCTAACTGTTTTAGGCGGAGAGCGTTCCGAAGGCAGAAGTAACGAGTATCTTTCTAAGAAGAAAATGAATGATCTTGAGCGAGGAACAGCAAAACGTAGGCTGAGAATGGCGTACACTATACTTGCGACCATACCGGGAATTCCTGCAATCTTTTATGGCGATGAAGCCGGTCTTGAGGGGTACCATGATCCGTTCAACAGACTTCCGTATCCTTGGGGAAAGGAAGATAACAATTTAATCGGATTTTTCAAGAAGATCGGACAGATAAGACGAAAGAACGACGTTTATAAAGAAGGTGACTTTAAACTTCTTTATTTAGATTCGAATACCCTTGTTTTTGAAAGATATAATGATGAGTATTCGTATATAACATTTGTGAATAACAGCAAACAGTACAGAAAAGTAGAATTTTCTTCATCCGCGAAAGCTTTGGTTAATGAAAAGCAAACGCATGAGTGTATGAATTTTGATCTTCCTGCTTATACTTCACAAATATTTAAAACAAAAAGAACAAGCTATATTTATTTTTAATTTGCATATAAAAAACGAGGCAGACAATGACAATTACATTTATTGGAATGCCGGGATGCGGAAAGTCTTGTATGGGGCGTGCAGTAGCCGGTAAGCTGAAAATGAAGTTAATAGATTCGGACAGACTCATTGAGCGCCGCTATGGAAAAAAGCTTCAAGAACTTATTGATGAGCTTGGTGTTGATGAGTTTAGAAGAATCGAAGAAGAGGTGCTTCTTTCGATTCAAGGAGATAATTTAATTATTTCCACCGGTGGCAGTGCAGTGTATTCTGATGCAGGTATGCGCCATTTAAAAGAGATCGGCAGGGTGTTTTACCTATTCTGTAGTGCAGATACTGTAAAGAAGAGAATACGTGATTTTTCAAAGCGAGGAATTGTCCTTAAAGATGGACAAACCATAGACGATCTGTTTAATGAGCGCGCTCCGTTGTATAAAAAATATGCAGATGTTACGATTTTGTGTGATGGGGAAGCTTATCCTCAATATCAAAGTGCTGTAATTCGCGCTGCAAGAAGATTCAAAGACAAGCAAGAAAAACAATATGCAGAGAAAAAAGAAGGCTGAAAATAAAGCCTTCTTTTTTTACATTCTTTTTAAAATCTTATAAAGTGAATAAATTTCTTTTTCGGTATTGAAAATTGACATGGAAATTCTTACCGCGCCACGTTTGCTTGTTCCCAGCTTTTTGTGTATTATTGGGGAGCAATGAAATCCCGATCTTGTAGCAATATTTGACTTATCGAGCAAGTCGGATACATATGAGGATGGGTAATCTTTAAGATTAAACGAAGCAATTCCGTTATTTATACCGTATATGTTTATAGATGGTATATTTTCAAGATAAGATTTCAAAATCATGGATAAGTCGGAAATTTTATTTTGCACTTCATCCATACCTACTTTGTTTAGAAACTTTATTCCTGCACCAAGGCTCACAATTGACGGTGTAGATTGCGTTCCGGCTTCATATCTTTCCGGAAGAAGAATAGGCATCTCCGAAGAAAAACTGTCAACACCGCTTCCGCCCTCGCAAAGTGTATCAAAGATCCTATCATCGTTTACAATTGCAAATCCGCTTCCCTGAATACCAAATAAACTTTTGTGTCCTGCCGAGCATAATGCTGTATAATATATATTTGTTAGATCAATATCTGCGTGCCCGATATATTGAGAGGCGTCAAGTATTAACTTTAGATTGTATTGTTTAGCAATTCTTGATAATTCATTTAAATTTACGATTTTGCCCGTTACATTAGAGCAGAGCGTGGAAATAATTATTTTTGTATCATCTCTTATTAAAGGACATAATGATTCATTCAGCGAACTGCTTGTATTGAATATTGAGAATTCACCGTTGTGTTTCTTTAATGATTTATATAATGGCCTTAGTACGGAATTGTGCTCAAGGTCGGAGACAATACAGTGACATTTACTGTCTATTGCTCCTTTGATTATAAGATTAAGAGCATAGGTTGCATTAGGGGTAAAAATAATATTTTCGCATTTATTAATTTTCACAAAGTCAGCAACGAGCTCTCTGGTTTCATATATTTTATCTGCGGCTGCAATGGCTAATTTATGAGAGCTTCTGCCCGGATTTCCACAGTATTGTGTAATGCACTTTGTCACTTCGTGTATTACGCATTTTGGTTTTGGAAATGATGTTGCAGCGTTGTCGAAGTATATCATTTTGGTTCATAAACCCCGTATTGTATACCGATTTCGCGTAAAATGGATACCACGTTATAGAAATCTCTTTCACTAAACTCAAGCCCATATTGACAACCATTTTGATTTTTTGTAAAATCAATTTTTATGAGGCTTGATTTTATTCCGTGTTTTAAAAGTGCTTTTTTTGCTTTGATGCCTATTGTGACCGTGTTTATCGTTACAATTGATTTCTTCAAAATCATAACCTCCTTTCCCATTAAGATACTATTATTTTATGAAAAAAATAAAAAAAGTTGAAAAAATAATAGACATTTAGAGAAATATATGGTATAATTATTGAGAATTATGTTTTTGAGTTTATTAGAGGTATTTGTGATGAATATAAGTAATTTGCCGCCTATAACGCCATACGGCTCAAATTGTTATTTATTATCATCGGCTGGTGAGTATGTTGTTATAGATCCGTCTGCAGATTATTTCGATGCAGTAAAATTGCATCCGGAAATAGAGGGAAAAATAAAATACGTTCTATTAACGCATGCACATTTTGATCACATGCTTGGCATTAATTCATGGGCAGAAAAATGTGAAGATATATTTATCGGATCAGGTGATGCAGATGCTCTTAGCAATTCCTCTAAAAATTGTTATCTTGGATTCCTTGGTGTGGACGATGGATATTACGGCAAGTATAAGACTGTTAAGGATGGTGACTGTATTTGCTTTGGTGATCAAAAAATAATTGTTATTGGATGTCCCGGACACACTCCCGGTGGTGTTTCATACAGGATAGGCAACGTTGTTTTTTGCGGAGATACTGCTTTTGCAGGCGGCGGATACGGACGCTGCGATTTGCCGGGCGGTGATATTGATGAGCTCGAGAAAACATTAATTAAACTTGTCACACAGCTTCCCTGTGAATGTGTTTTTTATCCCGGACATGGAACAAGTACGACACTTAAAGAATTATTATATTACTTTATGTAAAGAGGCATAATATGGAAGAATTAAAAAACAACTTTATACACGATATAATCGATGCGGATCTCGCTGAGAATCCGGAACTTAAGATCCATACCAGATTTCCCCCTGAGCCTAATGGATATTTGCATATAGGCTCTGCCAAAGCAATATGGATCAACGCGATGACCGCAAAAAAATATGGTGGCTTGTTTAATCTCAGATATGACGATACTAATCCTTCGAAAGAGGATAATGAGTATGTAGAGAGTATATATGAAGATTTAATGTGGCTCGGATGTGAGCCCACCGGAGGTATATTCTACGGTTCTGATTACTTTGATAAGTGCTATGACTATGCAGTGCAGCTTATTAAAGACGGAAAAGCATATGTGTGTGACCTTAACGCTGAGGAAATGCGCGAATACCGCGGCACACTGACTGCTCCCGGTAAAAACAGTCCTTACAGGGATAGAAGCGTGGAAGAGAATCTTGATCTCTTCAATAGAATGAAGAATGGTGAGTTTCCTGATGGTGCAAAGACATTGAGAGCAAAGATAGATATGGCTTCTCCTAACATTAATATGCGTGATCCTGCCATATACAGAATTGTTCATGTAGATCATCATAGACAGGGAAGTAAGTGGTGCATTTATCCTCTTTACGATTATGCGCATCCTATTCAGGATGCTCTTGAAGGAATCACCCATTCGCTTTGTTCTATAGAATTTGAGAACCATAGACCTCTTTATAACTGGGTTGTCGAAAATATAGGTTTTTCCTCACCTCAACCCAAGCAGAGAGAATTTGCTCGTCTTAATGTAACGCATACCGTTATGTCCAAGCGTTATTTGCGCAAGCTTGTTGAGACAGGTCTTGTGGACGGATGGGATGATCCCAGAATGCCCACTCTTTGCGGCCTCAGAAGAAGGGGTTATACTCCTGCGTCAATATTTGACTTTGTTGCAAGAGCCGGAGTTGCTAAGTCGCACAGCATTGTTGATTATGAGTTGCTTGAACATTGTATTCGCGAGGAACTCAATGATTCCGCAGAGCGTCGTATAGCAATTCTTCACCCGATTAAGGTAGTGATAACCAATTATCCTGAGGATAAGGTTGAATACTTCGAAGTCTCCAATAATCCAAATCATCCCGAGCTTGGAACAAGAAAGATTCCGTTTGCTCGAGAAATATATATCGACAGAGACGACTTTGCCGAGGTTCCTCCGCCTAAGTTCTTCAGAATGAAGCCTGATGGTGAGGTTAGACTTATGGGCGCGTATATTGTTAAGTGCAACGAGATAATCAAGGATGATAATGGTGAGATTTTTGAAATCAGATGTACTGCTGATATTGAAACAGGCAATGGTATGCCCGCCGATGGTAGAAAGGTGAAGGGAACTATTCATTGGCTTTCTGCTGCTCATGCTAAGGATACTACCGTAATGCTCTATGACTTCCTGTTTGATATAGAAAATACGGCTGATATACCAGAGGATAAGACATACGATGATTACCTTAATACCGCATCTGTTATTAAGCTTGACAATTGCAAGATCGAGGAGTCGCTTTCATCTGCATCTGCGGGCGAAAGATATCAGTTTGTCAGAACGGGTTATTTTGTAAAGGATACCAAAAGAGAAAACGTATTTAATAGAATCGTTGGCCTTAAGGATAGTTTTCCTAAGACACAGAAATAAGAAAAAACGGGCCGAGTGCCCGTTTTTTGCATAGGTTAATATGAAAGTAAAAGAGTTATTTAACAGAGCAGTGTTTTACATTTCGGTCCCTAAATGCGTGGCGTGTAAAAACAAACTCGACTACGGGGAAAAAGGATTATGTAAAGCCTGTAGAGACATATACCTCGAGCATAAGAAAAGAAACTGTCCCCATTGTTCTAAAGTTTTGTCTGAATGTTCTTGTACATATGATTGTCTAAAATCGAACGGTATAAAAAATCTAATAAAAGTTTTCAGATACTCAAAAACAGAACAATCGATACCGTCTAATTACCTCATATATAGTTTAAAGCAAGATAACAGAGCGGATGTTTTATCTCTTTTGTCGGATGAACTGTCAAATGCGATAAAGAATTCCTTTTGTATCAAAAAAGACGAATATGTTATTACGAATGTTCCTCGTAGAAGAAAAGCAATTGTAACTTTCGGTTATGATCATGCTAAAGAATTGGCACTGAGTATATCTAAAAAACTTGGAATTGAATATGTTGAATTATTAAAGTCTAAATCGAAGAAATCACAAAAGAGCGTTTACGGACGGGAAAGAAAAGAGAATGCCCAATTCGACTATAAAAGAAAAGACACCGCTTCACTAAAAGGGAAAAATATAATACTTGTTGATGATATCGTTACAACAGGCGCCTCGATGACTAATTGCGCAGCATTGATAAAGAAGCTCAAGCCAAGGCGTATTATCGGCGCTTGTCTTGGAACCGCATATAAAGAATTGTATATTGATTTTGACCATTCTGCCTACGAATAAATTTAAAAAACAAAAAACTCTGTCATATGACAGAGTTTTTTTGCTATTATAATCAAATTAGCTAAGCTTTGCGTAGTTAACCTTGATACCAGGGCCCATTGTAGTAGCTACAACGCAGCTCTTGATGTACTGACCCTTTGCAGCAGCGGGCTTAGCCTTGATAACTGCGCCAACGAGAGCATTGAAGTTCTCCATAAGCTTTTCAGAACCGAAGGATGCCTTACCGATGGGACAGTGAATGATGTTGGTTTTGTCAAGACGGTACTCAATCTTACCTGCCTTAGCTTCAACAACAGCGCGAGCAACATCGGGAGTAACAGTACCAGCCTTGGGGTTGGGCATAAGTCCCTTAGGACCAAGTACCTTACCAAGACGACCGATAACACCCATCATGTCGGGGCTAGCGATAACTACGTCGAAGTCAAACCAGTTCTCGGTGGTAATCTTCTGAACCATATCTTCAGCACCTACAAAATCAGCACCTGCTGCACGAGCAGCATCTGCCTTATCGCCACGAGCGAAAACAAGGGTTCTAACGGTCTTACCAGTACCGTTGGGGAGTACGATAGCGCCTCTTACCTGCTGGTCAGCGTGACGGGAGTCAACACCCAAACGAAGGTGAATCTCAACAGTCTCGTCAAACTTAGCCTTTGCGGTTTTGCACACAAGGTCAATAGCATCATTAGCATCATAGAGCTTAGTCTTGTCTATAAGCTCGGTGCTTGCAATATATTTCTTACCCATTTTAGCCATTTCTATAACTCCTCCTATTAGTCTTCTACGGTATCGCCCATGCTACGTGCAGTATCTGCAACCATGCTCATAGCTGCTTCAACGGAAGCTGCATTGAGGTCGGGCATCTTCTGCTCAGCGATCTTGCGAACCTGATCTTTGGTGAGCTTAGCAACCTTAGTCTTGTTAGGAGTTGCAGAAGCGGTCTCTATACCAGCAGCCTTCTTTATAAGAACTGCTGCGGGGGGAGTCTTAGTAATGAATGTGAACGAACGGTCAGCGTATACTGTAATGATTACAGGGATAATAAGACCGATATCATTCTTGGTTCTTTCGTTGAATTCTTTTGTGAAGTTAGGGATAGATACACCATACTGACCGAGTGCAGGACCAACGGGGGGCTGGGGAGTAGCCTTACCTGCAGGAAGCTGTAACTTGATGTAACCCATAATTTTCTTAGCCATAATATTTACACCTCCAAATGTGGTA
>JAZRAE010000111.1:0-7203 GCA_045634385.1 Eubacteriales bacterium
CTACGAGTTTGATAGGTCAGAGATGTAAGCACAGTAATGTGTTCAGTTGACTGATACTAATAGACCGAGGGCTTGTACATCCTTGAGTTCAAGCAAGCAAAACGCAAAAGCTTCTTCGTTTCTCTAATTTATTCGGTTTTCTGTGAATATTTGTTTGCGAATATTCACTTTTTTTATTTAATATTCCTCCTTAGCTCAGTCGGTAGAGCACCTGACTGTTAATCAGGTTGTCGCTGGTTCGAGCCCAGCAGGGGGAGCCAACAAAAGGACAGGTCGAAAGACCTGTTTTTTTGTTGGCTCCCCTTCCTCTAAGGCTTGAGTCAGCGGTATCCGATTAGCAGACAGAGCTCTGCCGACTGGGCGTAGCGAAGTCGTAGCAAGTTAAAAACAACTGAGTGTTGTTTTTAACGCAGCGAAACCGCCCAAAGCAAGGAGCGGACAGAGCCGAAGACTTGCGCAGGCGACAGTACGCGACTATGCGACGGGGGAGGGGCGTGCACCTGACTGTGAATTTGCTATTCGTCGGTCGAACACGACGAATAACGCAATATACCGCTACGCGGTATGCAGGTTGTCGCTGGTTCTTTCCGGTTGCCGTCGTGTGTCGTGAGTCAGCGCCTACGCAAGTCTTCGGCTCGTCTCACTCGCACTTTGGGCAACACCGTTTGAAAAAACGATATTTAATCATTTTTTCTGCACTAACCCAGCAGGGGGAGCCAGAAAAAAGCACTTCGAAAGAAGTGCTTTTTTCAATGAAGCGCACCTTACGGTGCATGAAAAATGAAGCAGGGCTTCGCCCTATGAAGCGTGGCTTCGCCACACGGAGAACTTATAGTGCGCTTCGCTTCATACGAGCGTTAACAAAGAAACCGGATAAATACAAACTACGGAAGAGCCCTGCAAGAGTGGTGCTCTTTTTTATTATTCATCATTCACGCTTCATTAAACCTTGACACCCTACGGGGCGTGTGATATAATAAGTTTGATTTTTAGCTTTGGAGATGATAGTTTGTTAGATATATTCAAGATAGATGGGGCGGGGGCAGGGCTGACCGCTTTGATATATGCCGTAGGCATACTTGCGATGCTGCTCTCGGTGATTGCTTATCAGTTTAAATACAGGGTGACGATCATTGTCGTTAACTTTTCGGGGCAAGCGTGCTGGGTATTATATTTCCTTTTGCAAAAGGATTTTGCAAGTGCTGCCGCGTGCTTTCTGACCGTCGTTGTTATGGCGGTTTATTCGATGAAGGGTAAGTGGAAATGGACGTCGAGCAAGATTTGCTTTTTGTCATTTCTCGTTATTACGGTGACGTTTTCGCTCATCACTTTTGCCGGGTGGCGCGATGTTTTTCCGCTTCTTGCAGGCGTGTTTGCGGTGATTGCAAACAGCAGATCTGACGAAAGAAGTTTGCGCTTCTACTCCGCTATATGGTGTGCGCTTTGGTTGGTCAACAGTATCGTTAAGGTATACCCCGTGGCGTTTATTAACGATGTATTGTGTACCGCATCGAGTATTATTTCTATATTCCGATACAGAAAAACCGAGTCGGCAGAGGATTGTGCGAAAGAGAAAGAAGAGTCATTCTCTCTTGAGTTAGAATAAAATCCACATCAAAATTCTGCAAAGGAAAGTAGGTATAGAATGAAACTGTATTTTTCGACAATAGGAATCGCGATGGCTATTATATCGGCGGTAAATCTCGCTCTCGGTACTGCGCCGTGGTATTATATCCTGATTGCGGTGGTGTGGTGCACCGCACTTCAGTTTGCGATTGACGGTGTGATAGCGCTACTTATAAGGATGACTCCCGATCAGCTTTACGCTATAGATAATCCTCTCTTCCATATAACCGAGTGGGAGAAGGAGATGTATAAAAGATTACAAGTAAGACGTTGGAAAGACAAGGTGTGGGAGCTGGGCGGTATTGGCGGCTTTAGTAAAAAGAATATGACAAGCACAAAAGACTCGGAATACATAAAAAAGTTTATCGTTGAGTGTAACCGAGGCGTAGTGACACACAGACTTTCGTATCCTGCAGGCTTTCTTGCGCTTCTGACACTTGACGGTGCGTGCGTATTTACGATAGCTCTGCCCGTTGCGCTTGTGAATCTTTATCTGAATATTTTGCCGACTCTCGTTTTGAGATATAATACACCAAAGCTTAGGATGCTTTATAAGAGATTGACGAGAAAAAATAAAATAAATATGTGAAAATGAGTAGTGGAGCAATGCGGGGCGTTGCTCCTTTTTATATAAGTGATCATATTTTTTGGTCGCTTGGATAATTGTTATGTTTAATGTAAAGACAACTAAAGTTGACAAAAACACCCTTATTATAATACTGATACCAATAATTGCATTTGATTTCTTCTTTGGAATATGGTATAATTGTTACAGGTTTGTGGCGGGGGTATATCTCTTTGCCAACCTAAAAAGAAAATCGGAGGTACAACTTATTGAAGAAGGTAATAGGTTTGTTTTTGTGTATCATATTTGTTTTGACTCTTATGAGCGTGACTGTATCGGCGGCGACTTATCACACTGTAGTTAAGGGTGACTCAATGTGGCGGATCGCGGTAAAATACGAGGTAGGCCTAAGTGAAATAAAGGCGGCTAATCCGGATATAAAGAACCCAAATCTTATCTATCCCGGGCAGGTATTAACAGTTCCTACAGTTGATGAGAAGGCGGATAGCTTTGAAAGAGAGGTGGTGCGCCTTGTTAATATAGAGAGAAGAAAAAACGGACTTTTCGAGCTTAAATACAATTGGCAGCTGTGCCGTGTGGCGAGATACAAATCCGAGGATATGAGGGATAAGGGGTACTTCTCACATACCAGCCCAACCTACGGCTCGCCGTTCCAAATGATAAAGAATTTTGGCATTAGTTACAGAACGGCAGGAGAAAACATAGCCAAGGGTCAGACAACTCCCGAGGCGGTTGTAAAAGCGTGGATGAACTCACAAGGACATCGCGCGAACATACTTAACGCGTCCTTCACCGAGATCGGGGTAGGCTATGCATCGGGAAATTATTGGACACAAATGTTTATTGGATAGGTGCTTTTGGAATATATTCATAAAACTTAAGTTGAAATTTTGTTAGAAATTATTTTTATTTTTTTGAAGAATTTTTTTAAAAAAAGTTGTTTTAATTTTAAATATTTAAAATATTTTACGCTCTTTTTGGTAAGTTGACAAACCTTCTTATCTGTGATATATTTATATTGGATTTATCCAATTTATGTAACTCGTTAAGGAGGTAAATATGAAAAAGACGGCTTTGTTATTAATCTTTATTTTCGCGTTGACAATGATTTTTGCATCTTGCAGATCGGATTCCCAAAAGGATCAAGGCGTCAAGCCGGATCCCGAGCCTACGACTTTTGAAGAACTTTGGCAATTGGTTGATAAAAAAATGAACGATATGCGTTCATACAGGGTCGATATCGACACGAAAATATCAGTTGAGTTAAACGGAGTCAAGATCAGCGGTGATATTGATGTGCAAACCGTGGTTATCGGTGAACCCGATGACGAAGATTTCTACACATACGAGCATAGCAAATCTGTTATGGTGGTCGACGGAAATATCAGCAACAAGATCGAAAGTCTGATATCATACATTGACGGCAAAATGTATGTTTATAATAAACTGGATTCAAGCGAGAGCAGGATTTATTCGGAAATTTCCCCCGCAGATTTCTGTAGCTTTTACCTCTCCCGAAGCGGCAGCGATTTTGATATGTCTCCTGAGAGTGCACAAAGCAAAACAATGAAGAAAAACGACGACGGTACGTGGGAGCTTAGCTACAGCAACTTTGACACGAGTACTCTTGCGAAGATCCTTAAGGACCTTGATTTCACAGAGGAGTACCTCGGTTTTGCCATAAATAATATTGCTATCAAGGTAACGGCAGACCAAAACTATAAGGTTACGAATCTTCAGCTTGATTTCAGTACCGAACATTCTGATGAGCCTGCTATCACTATGTTGTCTAAGTACAGCGAGCACGACAATGCAAAAAGAATAGAATTTGATAAGGCTGAATACACAGAGGTTGATGATGCAAGGATCGTTGACGTTTTGAATACGCATATGAGGGAAACCGCAAATAAGGAAAACGGTTCATTCGTTCTTGTTGCAGATCAGAAAATTACAGATCTCAGCGGCAATAAGACACTATCAAAATATAAGGAAACCGACAACGTAAGCTATTCGAATAAAGGCGGAGTATTCAATTACAATATAGGTGCGGATGCCAATGGTCAAAAGATAAGCATAGAGTATTATCTTGGAACACAGACGATAATCGCTAATGGAAAAACGCAAACAGCAAAGCAGAGCGCGGATGAGGCTCGTACATTTATACAGTCACTAATCAATCCGACAGGATATAATACAGCCTGCGTTAAGGATGTCATCGTTACCGACGACGGAAAATACAGAATAGAGATTAAGTCGGGCAAAGCATACGAGTACACTCAAACGATGACTTCGCTTGGCGATACCCTCGAGGAATATGAAATTTACATTACTGTGGATAAGATCGGTGATGATATTGTGAAAGTTGAAACGAATATTTTACTTATAGGTAAGCAATACAAGGTTTATGTTGATAATGTTATAACCTACGAGCAAGAAACGAATTAGGGATTAGATTTGGCATAATCAGAAATTCGAAGACGATATGTGATTTCTTTTGTTGATCGTGGTTTATCTTGGAGAAAATCGGGGATTCAGCATCTTTGATTTTCTCCCTTTTTGTTATTTTAAAATAAGCGGTATTGCATTTTATAATTCGATGTGTTACAATAAAATCAATCTTATCGCGAGGTGATTTTATGAATTGCTATTCTGTTATGAGAATTCGCACTGTTGCGATTGTTCTGGTTTTGATTTTGGCTGTGTATTTGGTGATTGCCGTATTGCCCGAGCCCCCAAATTATGAAGGTGACAACCCGATGCTTAAGGAAGGCGATCTTCCTATTATAGTAGCCCACCGAGGCGGCAGAGATGAGTTCCCGCAGAACACGCTCGAGGCATTTTACAACGCATACAGCATTGACGAAAACGTCATCATGGAAACCGACGTCAATATTACAAAGGATGGCGTACTTATACTTTTACATAACGAGTTACTTGATGCGACTACCAACGTGACCGGTCTTGCATCGGACTGGAATTATTCGGATTTAATAGCACAGCGTGTTGACTTTGGCTATGATAATCCTACGGATGATCAGGTCCTTATAGGGGAGAGAGAGTACTTCACGGTTGACGGTGAACGCAGACTTCCGACAGATGTAAACTATCCCGACGGGGTAGAACCGAGAGATGATGAGATATATCTTGCAACGACTCTTGAAGAATTGCTTGTCGCTTTTCCAAACAGTCGCATCAGCGTTGAGATAAAGCAGAGCGGAGAACTTGGACTTAAGGCTGTTGCCGAGGCGGTACGCCTGCTTGAAAAGTACGATGCCTTTGATAGGGTTATACTTGCAAGCTTCCACACCGAGATAAGCAATGAGTTTAAACGCCTGCAGAAAGAGAAACTCGTACCCGATGAATTTATGTATTCTCCGGGCATTGTTGGTATAGCTAAATACTACGTTATGATGACGCTTGGTATTGACTCTCTTTATACCGACGGTGTTGCGCTTTTGCAGATACCGATGGAGGAATACGGTTTTAGCTTTGCAACGGAAAGATTGATAAAAAATGCACACAAGCATAATTTGGCGGTGCATTATTGGACAATCGATGACGAGGATGATATGCGCCTTTTGATTGAGCTTGGAGTAGATGCAATAATGACGGACAACCCAAGCGTATTGAAGAAAGTGCTCGAAGAATATAAATAAGCAAATATAAGTTGACATAATTTGCGTAAAACACGCAAAAAAGGAGAGTTGTATAATGAATATAAGCAAGAAACTGAGAACCGGAGCTGCCTATTACGGCAACAGAATGCTCAGCCATGCTATAACGGATATGAAGGAAATGTCAAGAGCAAATTTAGATATTGTCGTGCATATGCTCACGCACAACGATATTGAAAGAAGCTTTGCCGTAATGAAGGATATATTTAAGGCGAGCGAAGCCGAGGGGCTTGAGATATGGGTAGATAACTGGGGCATTGGCGGATCTCCCGGTGACAAGTGTCATTTCCTTGCTTATCATCCCGAGGCGCACAGTTACTACGGTGACGGTATTATGCATCCATATCAAATATGCCTTAACGCCCCTTCTTACCGTCAGTTCGTTAAAGATTGGGTTGACAGAGTAGCCGAACTCGGCGGCAAGACGTTGTTCTGGGATGAGCCGAGAATTCCCGAGGAGAAGATCTCCGGAACTGATGATTATTACTCCTGCTGCACCTGTCCTACGTGTCAGAGAATGTTTGAAGAGCGCTTCGGTAAGAAGATGCCGCTCGTTATGGATAAGGATGTATCGAAGTTCAGAAATGACGTGCTTGTAGACTTCCATGATTTTATCAGTAACTACTCAAGCTCGCTTGGTATGAAGAACGTTATTTGCCTTATGCCCTATCAACTTGCGGGCATGACTAATCAGAGTGAGAAAGAAAAGCTTTTAAACTTTGATATCGATTCTGTGTGTGCTATGCCAAATATTGATAATATCGGAACAGACCCTTATTGGTACGGCAACAATTCTATTAAGAGTCCTTACGAGTACAACTACAATGCAACGAAGCTTTGCATTGAAAAAGCGAATAAGTATGGCAAGGATCACAACATCTGGATTCAGGGATACAATGCTCCGCGCGGCAGAGAAGAAGAGATTATTGAGGCAACCGAGGGAGTTTATGATGCGGGCGCGAGAACCATTCTTTCCTGGAGCTTTAACGGTGCGGAGTCGCATAGTTACCGCTCTGAGAATCCCGTAAGAAGCTGGAATTGTACGGTTGAGGCGTTCCGCCGCATTAAGGATATGGAGCGCGATAGAATTCTCGCTGATAACAGAAAGAAATATATGAAGTAACTTACTTGACATATCCGCGCGTGCGTGATAAAATAAAAACGTAATCTGTCTAAAAGGAGTTAAACCATGGCGATCGAAAATTCCTACAAAATAAGAACAAAGGGCAAAAACCTCTTTCTTCGTGTGACCAAGGGCCACTTTATGAAGACTAACGGTCATATGAACTACTACATTGATGTGACGATGCAGAAGTC
>JAZRAE010000112.1:0-38040 GCA_045634385.1 Eubacteriales bacterium
TTGGCCTCCGACTTTAGGTTTCTCACAGCAAGCCAAAATTTGAAAATTTTCTCAATTTTTTTGCCGAACTTTTGAAAAAATAGGCGGAATTGAAAACAATTATAAAAAGAGAGGGAGAGACAATGACAAGAGCAGAAGAATTGCACGGTGTGTTCAAGGATTTGGATGAGTCGAAAAAGATTATCGTATCGAATCTGATTGATGAAGTTGTCTTTCTCGAAGGGCAGATGACGGAATTAAAAAAGCATCCGTTGATAAAATACCATCCAACTAATCCCGACTTGCAGAAGATAACTGCCGCAGGGAAACAGTACCGAGAATTTTTGCAGACATATACAAATATCATAGATAAGCTCTGCAAGTATTGTGGAACGGAAGAAGGTGCCGAGGATAGTCCGTTGAGGGCGTTCTTGAAAGGGATGCAGGTTAGATGAGTACATATCTGCTTGATTACCGCGAGGCAATTCGGCGCGGTGAAATAGTTGCCGGGCGCGAGATGATTGATACGCTCGACCATCTTATAGAAGATTTAGACAATCCCGAGTACAGATATGATACCGAGAAAGCGGAGATAATAATCTCGTTTATCGAGAGTTGTTGCCGGTTGACGGTAGCACCTTTTTATGGGAAGCCTTTTACTTTGGAGTTATGGGAAAAAGCCTTTATCGAGGTTTCTTTTTCGTTCCAAATACAGAGTATCGATTCGGGCAAATGGGTAGAGAGATTTCAAGAGTGTTTGCTCTTGATTGCCCGTAAGAATGGCAAGACGGAGTTCATAGCTGCAATCTTGTTTGCTCTGTTGATACTCGGTGGAATGGGTGTACAGATAGTCTGCTCCGGTACGAATGATAACATAGCGAGTATTTGCTACGATACCATAGACCGTATGCGGTTATTGGTAGACCCGCAGAGCGTTGATACTTGGAAGAATCAAAAGGGTATCAAATGCACAGTAAATAACAATTTTATATTTAAACTTTCGGATTCCTCACGTGGTAAGGAAGGACGAAACATCGATGTAGCGGGATTGGATGAGATACACGAACTTCAAGATGATGGTATTTACAAACCGATTCAGCAGAGTACCGGTGTTAAAGAGTCCTACAAGATATTTATGTTCTCTTCCGAGGGATTCACGAACGATGGATTCTTGGATAACAAGTTGAAGGAATACCGAAAGATAATAAACGGTGAGGATAGGACCGAGAGTGCGAAGAGGAAACTACCGTGGATATACACGATGGACTCCGAGCAAGAGGTTTGGGAAACCAACGATGACGGTATCAACCGAGCATGGCAAAAGGCAAATCCGTCTGTAGGTGCGATTAAGAAATGGTCGTATCTCCGTGACCGAGTCGATGAGGCAAGGGGAAGCAAGGCGGACAGAGCTTTCGTACTTTGCAAGGACTTTAATTTCCACGTCAGCAACAGTACACAATGGCTTGATAAATCGGATTACGATTACATCGCAGACTTTGATATCGAAGAATTTCGTGGTGCTTATGCTATCGGCGCCGTTGACCTTTCTGAGACTACGGACTTAACTGCGGCTAAGGTAATGTTAAGGCGTAAGGATGATGGAAAGAAATACATCTTATCTCATTATTGGTTGCCGGAACGTAAGCTTGAGGAGAATGACGATTCACAAGCCGGTGCTCGTTATTTGGAATGGGCAAAAGCAGGGATGATGACTATCTGTGATGGTAACGATAATGACCTTTCCCTTGTAGCGGATTGGTTCTACTCGTTGCAACAGAAGTATGGTATCACTCTGTTATGGTGTGGATATGACCAACGATTCAAGCGAGATTGGGTTACCCGTATGGAGTATTACGGATGGCGTGACGGTGAAGAGTTGATGATGATAAATCAGAGTCCGAAGATATTGCACACGGCAAATTGCCAAGTAGAAGCAGACCTTAAGAGCCGAGTGATTCAAGGCTTGAATGAGGTTGACAAGTGGTGTCTTGGCAATGCTTCGTTAAAGGTTAATTCGGTGGGTGAGAGCCTTGTCGTTAAGATAGATAATATGAAGTCGAAGAAAATCGATGGAGCGGTTGTTCTTGTAATCTTGCAAGAGACATTCAACCGTACCAAGAGTGATTGGAACGACTATTTGATGTAGGAGGATGCAGACTTGAAGGCAGAAAAAAGGTCGTTCTTGGATAGGATATTCAAGAAGCCGACAAAGGAAATAGTCTATACGGTCGAGGATTATGTGAACGGCAGAGTGCCTATATATGTCACCGATTTCGGTGAGAATATATATGCATCTGATGTTGTCGAGCAGGCTGTTTATTCTATTGTATTGGAGTTGAAGAAGCTCGACCCTGTTCATGTAAGGATGAACAAAAGTGGTGTAAGAGATTACATTGCGGTCGATGGCAATGTGCAGAATGTTCTCGATGACCCGAATCCTATTATGACTACAACGGACTTTATCGAGAAAGTATCGTGGATGTTGCTATTGAATTACAATGCATTTGTCTTTCCTATATGGGAAGGGAATACATTGAAAGCATTATACCCTTTAAATCCAACTGAGGTTGATTTTGACCCCGATAGAGGCGGCACCGGTATTCCGTGGGTACGCTTTAAGTTTAGAAATGGCTATATAGGTGAAGTGCCTTATGCAGATATAATCCACCTTAGATACAAATTCTCGGTGTCGGAGTTTATGGGTGGTAATGCAAACGGTCAGCCAAATAATGAGGCGATTCTTGAAACGCTTAAATTGAATGATACATTGCTCAAAGGTCTTGCAAAATCGTTGAACATACAGACATCCATCAACGGTGTTGTTAAGATGAAGTCGATGATTAATGAGAAAGACCAAATAGCAAAGATAAAAGAGTTTGAGCGTAAGTTACAGAGTAATGATAGTGGACTCTTGCCGTTGGATATATCGGGTGAGTATATTCCGATATCTAAACAAGTTCAGTTGCTCGATGCGACCACCTTACAGTTCATAGATAAGAAGATTTTGAGAACGTGGGGTGTGTCTATTCCTATTGTTGATGGTGATTTCACTCCCGAGCAGTATGAGGCTTTCTATCAAAAGGCAATAGAGCCTATAAAAAAGACGTTTAGCCAAGCATTTACAAAAGGCATCTTTACGAGGATGGCATCGCAGGGATACAAGAACAAGATAGCGTTCTATGAGAAGGAACTTATCTTTATGAAGACGGAGCAGAAGCTTAATCTCTTCCGTGATTTATCTGCACAAGGCGGTGTCTACGTGAATGAATACCGTACCGCGTTCGGTATGCGCCCGATAAATGAATTGCAAGGCGTAAGGATGCAGTCTCTCAATTGGGTAAACAGTGAATATGCCCAAGAATACCAAACGGGTAACAAGGGCAATACAGACGAAAATAACGGCTCTCAAGAGGGAGTCGATAATGAAGAAGAAGGGAGTGTAAATGATGAGTAATGTCTATGGCTATTGCAATGCGGGATGTCGCAGACGTGTTCCTACTTATGATGAGTTCAAAAAAATAGCGGCTTATGTGAGAGTAAATCCCGAAGAAGTCGCAGAGGGAACACAAGTCAAATATAATTACCACCTTACAGTAGGTGAAACATATCGCATAAGAACATATAACCCACCTAGTGTAGACCTCTTTCCGTGGGGTGTTGCGGTCACGCCTTTTTATACAAAAGCAGACGGTACGACTGCTCAGTCAAATCCTCTCGATTTAGGTGATTATGATGAGTATGCAGATGGGCTTAGGTTGAAGCTCCTTGCGATTGTACAAAAAGATGATGGTTATTATTTAGGCTATGAGTGTAATGGCGTAAGGTATGAGCGACTTATATCCTCGACTGTGTCTGTTGATTTTGACATAGTAGCAACGGCATATACAGACAGTACAGTAATTGATGGCATCGAATATTGGGATAAGCTCGATGTCGTAATGTACAACGAAGATGTTGAAATATGTGGCAAGAGTGCTTACGAGATTGCGTGCGAACACGGTTTCGAAGGAACAGAAGAAGAGTGGGTTGCTTCGTTGTCGAATTCACTTAGAATGTTTTCACATAGGTATACCATAGAATTGAATGATTATCAGAATTGTCCTTACACAACTATTGAATTCATTCTTTATGCAACTACTCCTTATTCATTGGAAGACCGTAGCGACTTCTTAGTTAAGTTACAAGATGCATTATATAAGCCGTTTATCGTATATATAGAAGACTCTATGGAAGGCAGTAGGACAGGAATGACGGTAGGCATTCTCAATGATGGTACGTTCAGCGTCAGGTATGAAAAAATGGTCTCTGCCGAAAGTGGCGTATTTACTACAAAAAATTATAGAGTAACAGCACAACAAATATTGGAGGTATAAGATGTTAAAAATCTACGATGGTAGAAACGAATTTTACCAATGGGATTTAGACCAAAAGTTAATCGTATTTAACCCCGAGGTTAAAGAGGTACACTTCTGCAACCAAACGAGTAATGAGTCGCTTGTCTGTGAGGTTTATAGTGAGGGTGGAATAAGGGTAGTAAATGTACCGAACATTCTCCTTCAAGAGTCTTTGCCGTTAAGAGCATACCCTCATTGCACTTGTGCTACAAAAGATGCAGTTGTGTTTAAGGTAGTAGCAAGAAGCAGACCTACCGATTATGTTTATACCGAAACAGAGGTCAAGACTTGGGAAGCACTCGAAGCAAGAATTACCGAGCTTGAAAAGGGCGGCGGACTTGACATCGACCTCGAGGGCTACGTCAAGAACGAGGAGCTCGAGGCAAAGGGCTATGTCACAGGCACCGAGCTTGAGGACAAGGGCTTCGCTAAGAGCACAGATGTGGCAAACGAAAAGACAAGAGCGGAGAATGCAGAGTCTGCCCTTGATACAAAGATAACCACTGAAACGAGTAGAGCATCTGTCGCAGAAGCTACAATTCAGCAAAACCTTACGACTCATATCGGTGCTTATACTGCGAAGATAGCAGAGCTTGAAACAAAAGACCAAACCCTTGCAGAAGCAATAGCACAACACAAGAGAGAGGTCGATGCTCTTCTTGCGTGTGACGATGGTGACCTTAACGAACTTCAAGAGATAGTTAATTACATCAAGAGCAACAAGAGTCTTATAGATGCTATCACCACAAGCAAGGTGAGTGTGGCAGATATAGTCGATGTACTTACATCGGAAGCAACGAACAAGCCTCTTTCTGCAAATCAAGGCAGAGTGCTCAAAGGTCTTATTGACGAGCTTACACTCGTTTTAGAGGCACACAAAACCGCATACAATGCAAAGGTCGCAGAGCTTGCAAATGCAGACACTACCAATGCCAATGCGATAAGTGCAGAGGTTACAAGAGCCAAAGGTGCAGAGGAAGCATTAAGCGGACAGATTACTGCGGAAGCAAACAGAGCCAAAGGTGCTGAACAAGTCAACGCAACCGCTATCACTAACGAGGAAGCGAGAGCAAAGGCGGCAGAGGAAGCAAATGCGACTGCTATATCTGCAGAGGCTACAAGAGCAAAGGGCGTTGAGGCAGAGTTAAACGGAAAGGTTACCGCATTACAGAATGCAGGGCATATCACCGCAGATGATATCCCCACCAACGTGAGTGCTTTTAATAACGATGCAGGATATTGTTCGCAGGCCGATTTGGATGCTTTGCTTACAGATGGAAGCGTAGGCTTAAAATATGGTCTTTATACTAGTTACGCAGAACTTAGTGGTATTGGTAATTGTACAGATACCGAGGTTAAAATCGGTAGTGCGGTTAAGGGGCTTACCGTTACAAAAATCGCTACGCGAGCGTTGAGTAGTTGCAAAACTTTAACTGATATATCTATTCCCGATAGTGTAACAAGTATGGGGATGGCAGTATTCGAGGGTTGTGCTAACTTGACGAGCGCAGTTATTCCCGACAGTGCAGTGGTACAGAGCCCCAATTATTTCTTTAATGGGTGTGAAAAGCTTAAGAACGTAATTTTGGGAGATGGAGTAACTAACATCGGCCAATCTATGTTTAATAGATGTTATGCGCTTGAGCATGTAATTTTTGGAAAAAACATTACTTCTATCGGTGAGTCGGCGTTTTACCTTTGCCAAGCGCTTAGGAGCATAATTATACCCCAAAGTGTAACAAGTATCGGTGCGAGGGCGTTCGAATATTGTTCGCAACTTACCGATATATACTACGAAGGAACAGAAGCACAATGGGACGCTATTGCAATAAATAGCAATAACTCCGTACTTTTCAACGCAACCATTCATTATAATTGGAGGGGTTAACAAATGGCAACAGAATATATAGTTGAAAAAGCAAGCCCGTTGGTGGGCTTTATCGCAGACCAAGCAAAAAAAGTGGTTGACGAAGCAATCGCAAACTCGGGCAAGTTAGACGCTAACAATTGGAGCACCGAAAACCATAAGTTAAGCTACAATTCCAACGGCGATAATATAGAAATAGACGTAAACGGTGTTTATGTAAACCGTGACGTTTACCAAACGGAAGCCAATCTCGCTTGGCCGACTAAATCTGGCACACTCGCAACCCTTGAGGATATCTCGAACAAAGAAAGGTGGCACAATGCTCACTATCAATATTTGTGCGATATGATGTCCGCTTATGGTAACAACAACGGTGCGTTGTATATCTACCCGATAGGAACAACCGAGGTTGCAAGAAATGATGCTACCGTTAGCACCGTAAAGGTAGTGGGAATTCCGTGGGGAGTAACAAGCATAGGAACCGGCGCATTTTCACCCTCAACCCTTCTTGAAAGAGTGCGTCTGCCCGAGGGAATAACCTCGTTCGGGGATAGTGCATTTAATATGTGTAAAGCTCTTACCAAGATAAGATTACCCGATAGCTTGGTAACTATCGGTCCGAGTGCCTTCAATCAATGCGTGAGCCTCACCGAGATAGTCATTCCCAAGAATGTAACCACCATTAATTATTACGCATTTGCTAACTGTTCCGCATTGAAAACGGTAACGATTAGTAAGAGCGTAAAATCCATTGGAAGTGATGCGTTTTCTGAATGTACGAAACTTACCGACGTTTACTATGAAGGTACACAAGCAGAGTGGTCAGCCATTTCAATAAGTGGTGGCAACAGTTATCTTGAAAACGCCACAATGCACTATAATTGTGCGATTGTAAACGAATAAAACAAACCAATAAAAAGGGGTGATACAAGATGAAGAATGAATACATAAGACGTAATTACCCTGCCGAATATCGTGCCGAAGCAGAAAGCGGAATGATTACAGGCGTACCGATTGTCTTTGATACTCCTACCGATATCGGTGGTTGGTTTGAAGAAACAATCGAGAGGGGTGCAATAAGTGAAGAAGTATTGAGGCAAGATATAGGCTTTTACTTCAATCACAATATAGAAGGTAAGAGGATAGCAAGGTCTATCATTCCCATTGACAAGCTCGGTGGTATGGACTTCGAGATTACCGAACAGGGTGTGCAGATGAGAGCAAACCCGAATAGAAGTCGCACAGATGTAAACGACCTTTATTTGAGTATCGAAGACGGCACTACTGACGGAATGTCATTTATGTTCCGTGTAGCAGACGAGAGATGGGAAGACCAAGACACAGACTACCCGAAGAGATTTATCACAAGAATTGACTCCATTATCGAGGTGTCGGCAGTTAATTACCCTGCCTACAAATCGACTTCTATAGCTGTCTCTCGTGGAGACTTGGCATCGGACAATGACAAGGTCGCATTGGAAAAAATGCGTGAAGAGAGCAGAGCAAAGGCGGAAAACCTTGCAAACAAAAAGAAAGAACTTGAATTAGCAAAAATGAAAGCAAAATATCTTTATTAAAAAGGAGAATGAAAAAAATGAAAGCTTATTTCGAGAACAAGATTGCTGAACTTCGCAACAAGATTGATGCGAGCGAGGACGTAAATGAAGTACGTGCGCTTGGCAAGGAAATCGATGAGATGAAGGTTCAGCTCGCAAAGATTGAGGCAGATGAGAAGAGAACTTCTTTCAACCCTGTTGCATCTTTCGCACAGAAGACCGAGCCTGAGAAGAGAGAAGAGAACGTAGACAAGTTCGATACTCTTGAGTACAGAAAGGCATTTATGGAGTTTGCTTGCCGTAATGCGCAGATTCCTGCGGAGTACAGAGCCGCAACCGCTACCGGTGATGTAGGTGCAGTAATTCCTACCACCTATACAAGTCAGATTCTCAAGGAGCTTAAGGTATACGGCAACCTTTATGCTAAGGTAACCAAGCTCAATATTCAGGGCGGTGTACAGATTCCTATCCTTTCCCTTAAGCCTACTGCTTCTTGGATTGGTGAGACTACTCCTTCCGCAGAGCAGAAGCTTGAGGCTAAGAACACCGTATCCTTCTCTTACTTCGGTCTTGAGTGCAGAATCTCTCAGACCCTTCTTGCAAGTGTTGTAACTCTTGATGCGTTCCAGCAGTTGTTCATTCCTCTTGCAGTAGAGGCTATTGCACAGGCACTTGACCTTGCAATCGTAAAGGGCGCAGGTACTGCATCTCCTCTCGGTATCGTAAATGATACCCGTATCCCTGCGGAGAACGTTATCACTCTTACTTCCGCAGAGTTCGCATCTTGGGGCGGTTGGAAGAAGAAGGTCTTCGCTAAGATGAAGAAGTCTTACCGCAATGGTGAGTTCATTATGGCACAGGGCACTTTCGATGGCTACATCGATGGTATGGAAGACAAGAACGGTCAGCCTATCGGTCGTGTAAACTACGGCATTGACGGTGCAGAGAACTATCGTTTCGGCGGCAAGCACGTTGAGACTGTAGAGGATGATGTTATCGTTCCTTACGAGACCGCAGAGGTCGGTGATG
The DNA here is from genome assembly GCA_045634385.1 of Eubacteriales bacterium. Lineage (GTDB taxonomy): Bacteria > Bacillota > Clostridia > Oscillospirales > CAG-272 > UBA1740. The sequence goes on from JAZRAE010000112.1 coordinate 8,826, forward strand.
TTGTTGCTATCTTCGTGAAGCTTTCCGATTACGTTATCAACTCCAACATGCAGATGGTAACTGTACAGTGGACCGACCACGATACCAACGAGAAGAAGACTAAGGTTATGCTTATCGCAGATGGTAAGCTCGCAGATGCAAACGGCGTTCTTGTTATCAAGAAGGGCGCATAATTAAGGGGGAATAACAATGACGGTCAAGAGTATAACACCGATTACAGAAGCAAAATTACTCGCAACGGTTAAGTTGAGTTTGAATATCAATGGTGACCATTTTGATATGACTTTGGACCCTCTTATAAATGAGGTAAAAGGTTATATGTCAAGTGCAGGTGTGAATGATGATGTACTTGGTTCAACTCTTGCCGTTGGTTGTATTGCTCGCGGCGTAGCAGATTTGTGGAATTATGGCAATGGTGATACCAAATTGAGTGCTTACTTCTATGAGAGAGTAGAACAGTTACGAATGATAGAGGTGGCAAGCAATGGCTAAACAGTATCAACCGTCAGTTCCTTTTAATGTTCCGGCAATGTTGAGGAAGCGTACCATTACCAAAGCGAATGGTGTTGTGCAAGAGTCTTTCGCAGACAAGACGATGTTCTATTGTTCCGCTAAATCCTATGGCGGTACAGAAAAGGTTGTTAATGGTCTTTCTGTAATAGAGGATACTTGGCAGATTGACACTTGGTTCAGCCCCGATTTTGCAAAGGGTGACCGAGTACGTTTCCTTGACGATAACACCGAATATGAGATAGTTGCAACTCCCGAAAATATCAATAGGAGAGGGCAATATATGAGGTTTAAGGTATTGTCAATAGGTGGCTAAAATGGCTAAATATCAAACGAGCTTAAAGCGTAAGAATGCTTTCTTCTTGAATTTTGATGGGCGTAAACTTGCTAAGGCTATCGAGGATGCAGGCGGAAATATCAAGCCTGCACTCGAAGCCGCATCTCGCAAGAGTTTGCCGATAGTTCAAAAGGACTTCAAAGCGTTTGCCGAAAAACACGAACATTCGGGCAAGATGGAAGAATCGTTGATTGACCCATCGGAAACAAAGTTCTTGTGGGGTAAGCAAGCGGTTAAGAAGTTTAAGGGCAAGAATATGAAGGGCAAAAAAGGCTTTGCTTCGGGTAGTGTGCAAATCGTAAGCGAAGAAGATGTCTTATATTTTGAGTACGGATTCGATGCAAAAAAATACGGTATGCCTGCGATGTATCTTGATGTAGGTACACCGAAGAGAACACCGAAGCGTGGTGTGATAATGCCTACGTATTTCATCTATTATTCTGTTGAGAACAATATGGATAAGATACACGCCATCCAAAAGCAAGAACTTGAGAAAATTGTGGAGAGTTTAAGGAGATGAATAAGTTATTCAATTTATTTGAAGAGATGGGATATATGAACGCAGAGGGATTTTTCCGTCAAGGTTCATTGACCGATGGGGCATATCCTAAAGAGTTCTTCACGTTTTGGAACATTGATACGCCCGAGGATAGTTTCTACGATAACAAATCGCACCGATATGTAGATATTATACAGGTCGGTTTTTATACGAATGATGCAACAAAGATTTATTCAGTGATGGATGATTTCGTTGCAAGAGCAAAAGCAAAGGGTTTTGTCTTAAGGGGCAGACCCAAAGATGCGGATGCAGACCAAGATGGATATTTCGGCAGAGTCTGTGTCGTGCAGATAATTAATAATACGGAGGAATAACAAATGGAATATCAGGAATATAGAGGCATACGTGGTCTCGTTATGGCTGAGATTGAGAAGGATGATACCACCGGCTATACCGCTAAGGTGTGGAATGAGCTTAGTGGTGTTCAGTCCGTTGCGGTTTCCAAGAATGAGAGTTCCGAGTCGCATTTCTATGATAACGCTGCTCGAATCGTAATCGATGCAGAGGGTGCAGATGAGCTTACACTCGTTGTATCCATCCTTGCAAACAAGACGAGAGCGGCTATCGATGGTGTTGAGTATGATGCAGACACCAATATGATTATCAACACTCCCAAGCAGAGAAAGTATTTCGCACTCGGCTATATCGGTGAAAAGACCGATGGTACAGAAGAGTTTAACATCTTCTATAAGGGTAAGTTCAGCGGTGGTGCTGAGACCCACAACACCAAAGATGATGGTACAGAGGCAACCAACGTAGAGTACACCTTTACTGCGGTACATACTTCCGCCAAAATCAATGGTACTAAGACTGTTAAGAGCATTAAAGTGCCGGCAAGTGATAAAATTACCGAAGCAAAGGTATTCGGTTCATTTACCGCAGGCGCATCGACCATTAAGCCCCTTACTCCCACAGAGATTAAGGAGCTTACTTCGGGAACAACTTCTGGTTCCTGAGTTTAATTAAGAAAGGAGCATCGACAAGATGGAGATTAAATTGAATATTTATGCGGACAGAATGTGCCGCAAAATCGATAGGGTTGTAATTGCGAAAGACTTTGAGCTTTCCGTTGGTGTATGTGAGGATGTATTGAAGGTCGTAAACATTGATATGTTTTCGGGTGGACTTCAGGCGTTGTCTGAAGAGGGGCAGAAGGAATTGATGCTCGATATGATTAAGGATGGCTATCCGTTATTCATTGAGCTTATCAAAGAGGTCTTTGAGCTTTCGGATGATGATATGAAGCGAGTTAAGATTTCTGATGTGGCATCTGCTATATTCGCTATCGTTAAGTATTCTATGTTTCAGCTTGCCGGTGCTCTCGGTGGCAAAGCGGAAAAAAACTGACTAAGGGGGGCGGAGGCAAATCTGCCTCCCTTTATGAGATACTCTTCGATTCGGAATTGACAATATGCGATAGATTTCATCTGTCACCTTTCCAAATACGAAGAGAAAGTTTTAAAGAGTTTTGCCTTTTAATTAAACGACTAAGAAATCATAACAAGGAAGAAAAACCGATGATGAATCAAAAAGGCAAAAGCAATAATAAAAATTACATTCCTGTTATGGATTACAAAGAACCGTCGAAGAAAGGCGGTGATTTGAGTGGCTGAAAATAGCAATTACATAGGTTTGGCTATGGGTCTTGATGTCACGGACCTAAAAGCCGGTTTAACAGAAGCCAATAACCAAATCCAAATGGCTAATGCCGAATTTAAAGCGGCATCAAGCGGTATGGATGATTGGTCGAAATCGACCGAAGGTATCACCGCAAAGGTAAAGCAACTTGATACCGTTCTCGGTTTGCAAAAGAGCAAGCTTGCAGGATTGAAAGCCGAATATGATGCGACTGTAAAAACGCAGGGCGAGAATTCAGAATCGGCAAAAGCGTTGCGTTTGGAAATGCTCAAGCAAGAAGCCGTTATAAATAAGACGGAGAAAGAGTACAAGAATTACAAGAAGACACTCGAAGATGCAGAAGAAGGCACCATTGACCTTGAAAAAGTATCTATTCGAGGCGGTAAAGCCGTTGAGAAGATGGGCAAGGAAGCCGAAGAATCGAGCGAAGGTTTCACCGTCTTAAAGGGTGCAATGGCTGACCTTTTAGCGGATGCAGTAAAGGGATTAGTCGGTGGAGTTCTTGAACTTGGTAAGTCTTTTTTAGGTCTTGCGGAGAGTACAAGAGAATTCCGTGAAGACCAAGCTAAATTAAATTCATCTTTTGAAGCGGCGGAGTTGAGTGCGGATAGCGCCAAAAACGCTTATAAGACGTTGTTCGGTGCTATCGGTGAGGAAGATACTGCCGTTGAAGCCGCACAGCAAATAGCTTTACTTGCAAAGAGTGAAGAGGATGTTGTGAAGTGGTCTGAATTGGCAACCTCTGTCGTAGCAACCTTCGGTGATGCATTGAAGCCGGAAACGTTCTATGAGGCGGCGAATGAAACAATTAATCTCGGTGAAGCAACAGGCGCTTTCACGCAGATGTTGGAGCAGACGGGATATAGTGTTGATACGTTCAATGACGGATTGGCTAAGTGTACCACGGAAGAAGAAAAGCAAGCCTATATGTTGGAGATTACCAACAAGCTTATAGGTGAATCGGGCAAGGCTTATGAAGAGAACGCCGGAGATATTATCAAGGCGAGGGAAGCACAAGCGGAATGGACACAAGCATTAGCGGAGTACGGTGAAATCGTAGAGCCGATAATGACGGTGTTGAAAGAACTCGGTACGGAAACGTTAGGAGTAATGAAGCCGTTTGTCGAGTTAATCGCAGGCGGTTTTTTGGATGCTTTGAATGGCACTTCCGGTGCGGCTGAAAAGCTTACCGAGGGAATCAGTGGCTTGTTAGATATTTTGCTCGACCGAGCGGTAGAGTTTCTGCCGATGGTTCTTGAATTAATATCGTCAATGTTGCCCGAGGTCATTTCGTCTATCGTTGGCATAATACCGACTCTGATTGAATCATTAGCCGAGCAATTACCCGTAATTATCGAAGCGCTTTTATCGGGATTCTTCCAAATTATAGAAGCTATCGGCGCGATGCTACCCGATTTGATACCCGTAGTCATCGATGCAGTTTTGCTGATTGTCGATACTTTGATAGAAAATATCGATGAGTTGGTTGATGCGGGAATGGCGTTGCTTCAAGGTTTGGCGGATGGCTTGATTCAAGCCTTGCCGAAATTGGTCGAAAAAGTTCCTGTGCTTATTTCAAAATTACTTGCGGCTATTTCCGAAAATAGACCGTTGGTGTTCGATGCCGGAATTGACATTCTGTTAGAATTGGCAGGCGGTATCGTTGCCGCTATTCCCGATTTGTTAGCAGAAATCCCGGGCATTATCGTTGATATCTGCGATGCTTTCTTAGATAGCATAGATGATATGTATGATGCTGGTGTCGATTTGATAGAAGGTTTAATTAACGGCATAGTCAATTTCGATTTTAAGGGTGCGCTTGCGAAAGTAGGAGATGGCATCGTAACCGCTTTTGAAGACATATTCGATATGAACTCTCCGTCAAAGGTAATGGCAGGTCTTGGTGAATATCTCGGTGAAGGTGTCGGTGTCGGTATGCTTGATAGCCTTCCTACCGTCAAGAAGAATCTCAAGGAATTTTCAGGTGCTATCCAAGATGGTGTTGATGTGAACGTCGGCGGTAGCAAGAGTCGTGCATCCAAGACAAGAGGTGGCACAGTTATCGATGCGAGAATGACGGTTAACTACAATGGCAAGTTGAAACGTAAAGAGTTGAAGCAACTTGAAAATGATAACTACACGGCAGTAGTAACAAAACTTAAGAAGCAGGGGGCAGTGTGATGTTTTCTTTAAGACTTGAAAATGAAAACGGCAATATCGTTGATATCAATGATGATGTGTCTTATGTTGTCACGAGTGTTAGCGGTCTAAATCCGCCCTCTGCGAGCCTTTTTACAAGGAAGAGTCCTAACAGAAAAGGGTCGAAGTATAACGGCTCGACCCTTGATGAAAGGATTGTAATAATAAATATAAAGATTCTCGGTGATATCGAGGAAAACAGAAACGCACTCTATCCGTGGAGTGAGCCTGAACAGTATTTGAAGATTTACTACCAAAATGGAGTGAAGAGCATTTATTGCGAAGGACACGTCACAGATTGTGATGTGGACCCGTTCACCGATGATGAGGTTGTCTCGTTGGCGGTCACTTGTGAAGACCCTTATTTGAAGGATTTACAAGCCATTGAAACAGACATATCGAATTATTTGAACGAGTTTACTTTCCCTTTTTCTATCGAGGTTGATAGAATTGTGGAGTATTCGTCACCTAATGAAGATGGTTCTGAGGCGATTGCACACCGAAACGAGGGTGTAGTGATATCGAGCATCCGTGAAAGCAATATCACGACAATACTCAATAGTGGTGCAGAAACGGGTGTAAAGATTACTGTTTTCTGTAATGGTGATGTAGAGAATCTTACCATCTATGATGGCAAAGACGTTACCAAAAAGATAACGTTGAAATATATGTTCCCTGCAAAAACAATCATTGAGATTGATACCGAAGCAAGTCCTAAGACGGTACGTGCAACATTGCCTGATGGAACAGTCTTGAATATGATGAAATATCTCGAAGCAAATCCGCATTGGTTTGTTCTTAAAAAGGGATATAACAATATCGGTCATAAATCGGACAGTTCAAATTGGGCGTATACTGTAACGGTGTCTTACCGAAACAAATATTTGGGTATTTAAGGGGGCGAGGATATGATTATCTATGTATTCGAGCCTGTATATAGCGAGGGGGTTATCGTTTCGTATGACCGAATTGGAGTGATAGATGAAGCAGAGAGTATTCTGTGGAATCCAAAGTACAATGATATCGGTGCGGCGGAGATATATACCCCTTGCAATGATGCGTATCTTGAATTGTTAAGGCGAGGCAATTACCTCTACCGAGATGCAGACGAGATGTTCTGTAAGATAGAACAGATGGAGATTACAACGGATGCAGAGGAAGGAGATTATATCATAGCAACTGCGGTTGATATAAGTGACATCCTTTCGGGGCGTATTGTTCGTGATGCTTTTGCGTTTTCGGGCAAGGTTGTAGAGCTTATTAAAAAGGTGTTAGTCGATAACATAATATCTCCGTCTGTGGCAAAAAGGGCAATACCGCATTTCCGCATAGATGATAGCAACTTCGATGAGTTTACAGACACCATAGATACAACTGTATCGAATGAGGATATAGCATTACTCGTTGTAGCCACTTGCAAGGCGTATAACTATGGTTTCAAGACTGTCTATGATGAGTTGGAAGGGAATTTAATTTTCAAGCTTTATAGGGGCAAAAATAAGGCTTCTATGGATAGTGATGAATACGTAGAATTCTCTCCGGAGTTTGCGAATATCTTATCTTCCAATTACAAAGAGGATGATAGTCTGCACAAGAACATCGTCTATGTGAGCTATATGTCAACGGATGAGCAAGTCCATTTGCTCTCGATGTATGATGGAGATGAAGAGCCTCAAGGTGAGGGTCGAAGAGAAATCTTCGTTGATGGTACAGGAACGAGCCGAGATGTCACTCTTGATGTATTGCAAGAGGTGTGGGGCACGGTTAAGAGATACCCTGCTACACAAGGCACAGAAACGGCAGGTTATTATTATATCGATATTAATACAAAGGTTGCTACATTCGAGTTAAAAACAGAGGATGGTGTGACAACCGAGAAGATAACCGCAGAGGATAACACTTACCTTAAGTTGATACGCAAGGTCGGGCAGAATGTTTTGACAGAGCGAGCGAGAACGACGTCGTTTTCGGGTGAGGTCGATACCACGGATTCTTATGAATACAAGGTCGACTATTCGATGGGTGACATCGTTAAGGTAAAAAATGAATATGGGCTTGAAGCTGAAGCTCGAATCGTTGAGATTATGGAGAGCGAAGATGCAGAGGACGGACACGTTGTCGAGCCTAAATTTGAATTTTAAGGAGATTTACAATGCCTATTTATCAAACTACTAAAACCTACCGAGCAGGGTTTTATGATGCGAAAAATAAAGACCGTACATACAGTGCGAAAGATATGCGCAAGCCGTATGATTCAGTCTTTACAGATGGTATTCTCCCTATAGCAGATGGCACGGTTGGCGAGGCGTTCAAAGTGACCAAAGTTGCAGATTGGGGTATAACTGTCGGTGAAGGTGAAGGCAAGGTCGGCGGTGCTTGGTTTGTCAATGATGGTGCATATCAAATCACTCTTGACAATGCCGATGCGGTAGACCGTTATGATTGTGTTATCCTTCGCAATGATGACAATGAAGATGTGAGAGCGCCTTTGATTTACATTAAGCCGTTGAACCATATTCCTACTGTTGAGGATTTGGAACGCAACGAGATGGTGTATGAGATGTGCGTGGCTTATGTCTATATCCCTGCTTTCTCGGCAAATGGAATTGATGAGGATAACATCATTGATACAAGAGAGCATGGTATTCTTTGCCGTGCTATGACGGGTGTCGGTGCAACAGTTATTCAGACGTTCCATAACACATATTTTTCGGAGAGAGCCGGACAGACAGATATCCCCATTGGTATCGCACAGTATAACAAAGAACGTGACAAGCTCACCGTTATAGTCGAGGGAAGGATATTCACCGAAGATGTGAATTACACCATTACAGACAATGAGTACATCAAAGTCACTATTGGTTTCCCCGTTGTCGGCACAAAGGTCGAGTTTGAGGTCGCAAAGAATGTCAACGGCAAGGGTGCAGAGACCGTCATTCAAGAGGTTGCCGATTTGATGAAGCAGATGGCATCCGTCGAGAAGACTTTGGAGCACCATTATTACTGCAACGGAGTCAATGACAACGTGAAGATTTCCGAGATTGCACAGGCTTATCATAATGCCGGTAGTGATTACGGCAGTATGCGACTTGTGGTGCATGGAACATTCGGTGCCTTTGCTCCATATTCGGGAGAGGGAACGAGTTCAAGCAATTATTTTTGGATGACTCTCGGCAAGTCGGGAACGGCATCCAACAGACGATTGATTGTAGACTTCACCGATTGTAAGGTGATTTCGTTGCCTATAACCGCAGGAACATATAACACCGTATTTGCAGGCAATGATGTTCATGTTGTCGGCGCTAACGTGATTGCAAGTCAGTCGGGAGCAAATACATACATTCGTGTATTCAGTTCGGCAAATGGTGTTGTCGTTGCAGAGGATTGCAGATTTTGGATAACGGCAACCTTGACGAGTTATATCTCGCAGACGGGTACGTTCATCCGTTGCAGAGGTTCTGTGACAGTTTCGGGTGCGGCGGCATATTGCTTCTATGCGACCAACGAATCTCTGTTAAGAGTGCAGGGTGGAGAATATTATGCGTATTCTACAGTGACATCTGCGGTTGTGTATCAGACTCACGCAAATGCCGTTGTAATCGTAAATGGTATGAATTGCCCTGCGGTGACAAGAAGCGGTTATGCACAGAGTTCTGCGGTGAATTGTTCGGGTGCAAATGTGCGTATAACCGACACTATAACAACATTACCGGTTACGGCTACCAATGGTATTGTCCGTAATACGATAGCAATAAATAAGGCAGGAATGCTTTAATATAAGTTCGATGATAAGGGGGTTAAGGAAATGAAGGTGCACTACTATTTCTCAAACGCTCCTAATGAATAGCATTGCTATTCCACAAACAAAAACAAAAAAATATAAGAGGTAAGAAAAAATGATTGATGTGGCTATTATGGCGAAAGTCCTCTTGGCAAATTGGCATCGTGCCGCAATGGGAGGCATAATCGTGGCGTGTTCAGTTATATTCCTTATGGGAGTTCTCAAGAAGTTCGTTTTCAACAAGGTACAGAATAAGCTCGCAAGAAAGGTTCTCCTTGCTTTCGGCTCGGTTGTGATGACTTTCCCCATCACTGCGCTTTATTTTGTGACCGATAGCATCAATTTCCGCTGGTATTGGTATGGTTGTGCGATGACTGCGCTTCTTACTATTGTTACTTATTGGCTCTATGAAAATACCGGTCTCCGTAATTTGATTGGCGTTATCGGTGAGCTTACGGTCAATAAGTGGTTGAAGGTTATCTATGTTGCATTTATGAATAAGGCAGAGAATACTGCCCTCAAGAATCAGCTCGCAATGACTACCGCAGAGCTTAAAGAGGAAGTGCGCAAAGAGATACATTCTAAGGTTAAAGAAGATGATGACTTGAAGGGTCTTTAAGAAGGGAGAAATACAATGAAAAAGTACATTTTTACCGTCAGAGATGACACTTGCGTTGCAAACGAAAAGGATGTAAACGCAACGAGAGTTCTTGAGGTTATGAGAACTTACGGTACTGTTGAGGATTACGATGCTCACGTAGCGGTTATCAAGCAGGAGTATCAGGATGCACTCGACAATGTGGTTGCGCAGAATGAGGCAATCAAGGCACAGAATCTTTCTGATGAAGAGATTGAGCTTGTAAATGCGTACAGAATGCTTCGTGCGAGAGCGGTTAAGACCTACATCGAAGAGAATGAGGGACTCCGTCAGACTCTTAATGAGGTTAAGGCAGAGCATGAGAGAACTATCGAGATTATCGCAAACGTAATCAACAAGAAGTAATTTCTCGAAAAATCAAAAAAGAGGCAGGGCGTAAGCCTTGCCTTTTCTTTATATATCGAGTATTATGGTTTTTATGTATAAGTGGTCTATCGGTTCGCCATAAGCCCCCTTATGCATAACAAGGGGGCTAGTAGGTATGACGAGGTTTACAATGGTTTTATCGTTGGTTACGATAATGCTTTTTACAAAGGTATCGAAGATGGCTTTTTCTCCCATTATATTGTTTGTATCTTGTTTTGTTAATTCGGTGATGAATTTGATAACGTCATTTTCGCAAATGGGTTTGCCGTTGTTTTCGTGTTGTTTTATCTGTTGTTCAAGAGCAAACAATTCTTGTGAGTATTGTTTCTCTTTTTCTTCGATTAAATGTTGCGGTAAGCGAGAGAATGCCTTATCATCTATAAGTTTTGACATAGCAGAATATAGTGTATCTTTCTGTTTTTTAAGGGCATCAATATCTACGGTCTTGTTCTTTTGGGATTTAGCAATAGCCGTAATCTCTGTTGCCATTGATTTGATAGCATCTTTGTTTAGGATGTGTTCTGCGATTGCACCCATAACGTATTCGTGGAGTTTTTCTGCCCTTAATCTCACCGTTCCGCAAGCTTCTAGCGTTGGTTTTGTGCGTGATAGACAAGCATAGTACCGGTATCGTGGTTTAGTTTTTTTCGGTCTACACGATGTGCTTTGAAATACACAACCGCAAGTCCCACATTTTATTTTCCCCGAGAGGAAAAACAAATGGTCTTTGTTATAAAATCGTGGTCTTATCATTTTTCCCGTTCTAATATTTTTTGCTTTTTCGTATGTTTCTTCGGAGATGATTGGTGGAAACAGATTTTTGACCACGATAGGCTCATAGCCTTCAAAGTAGTGAGTTGAAATCCCTGCATAATTTGATTTATGCAATATTTTTTGGACAGCGGATATTGATATAGGTGTACCTTTTTTAGAGCGCCAACCATCTAAATATATTTGTGTTGTAATGGCAGGAGTTCCTAAACCCGATATATACATATCGTATATGCTCCGTATCATTGGAGCGTAGTGCTCGTCTATTTCGTACCGCTTCCGTTCTCTTCCTTTATTGAATTCTCCTGTTCCTATGGTAATGTATCCGAACGGCACCGGACCGCCCATATAATAGCCGTGTTGAACGGCATAGTACATAGCCGCCTTTACGTGTTCCGCAGTAATTTCCGATGATAGTTGGTGCATCGCAAATAGGTTGGTTGCGGCGAACATTCCGTGTGGGTTGGTTGTATCAACGTGTTCTATGCAAGATAGCAAGATGATACCGTGTTTTTCTTTGAGCATTGTATGGGTAGATAATGCATCAAGCGTGTTACGGAAAGCTCGGTTGAATGAGAACACTATAATTACATCATAGATATCTTCTTCGGCATCGTTAAGCATTTGTTCGAGGGAATCTCGCCCTGCCGTATCTTTAGCGGTTTTTGCTTTGTCTATATATTCACCAACAATGGTGTAGCCGTGCTTTTCTGCATAAGCATGAGCTTGTTCTAATTGATATTCGATGGAGTAACCATCGGATTGTTTTGGTGTAGAGTAGCGGATATATATAACCGCTCTTCGTTGGTTTCGGTTGATACGTTTTCTTTTTCTCTTTGTCATTAAAAATCATCCTTTCAAGGAAATGTAAAGCTTCATAAGTTCCTCAAATACTTCTTTTTTCTTATCGTTATCTATATCTGATTCAAAGACTTTTTGTGCCCTTGATAAAAGCTCTACGATATCGTCTTTTTTAACGACACCGAAGTAATCAAGGGGAACATTATAGAAGGTTGCAAGTGCTTGTAATTGAGCCACAGAGGGCGTTCTCTTGCCGGATTCAAAGTAAGATAGACTACTGCGGATTATTCCTGTTGCTTCGGCAACCTCTCCTTGATTTAAGCGTTTGGCTCGGCGGAGCGTTTTTAGTTTATTTCCTATATCCATATTTCCCATATTCACTACATCCTCTCTCTTTCTATATGTATGTATCATTCTGTTAAAAAAGGGCATTACCTTGTAACATTATTCAATCTACACAACATTGTGAATGTTGGCAAGTTTTTCTGTAACAAATTGAGAAATCCGTAAAAAATTTTTCACAATTTCTACATTCTAATTACAAAATATTCTCTTATGATTTAATTATCAGCGAGGTGAGAACATTGAAAATTGATGTGCAATTCACACAGAAGGAGATTGACTTACAGGCATTATACACCGCCCTTGCTCTCGCTTATTTGGAATCGTTGAAAAAATAAAATAAATTTTTTTCATTTTCTAAAAAGGTAACACAAAAATTTTGTGCAATAGATAATACGAGGTCGCAGGGAGCGACATATTTTTTTACCTGATATGTCGCATTCTGTTACCGACCAAATTAAAGTGTAACTAAATTAGAAAATGGGGGAATTATAGATGACTAAAAAAGTAGAGCAACAAGTGAAAGTATTACCAAAACAAAAAGGTGAGATTGCGAAAGAGAATGGTGAAACAAATTTCAGAAGACCTACTAAAGTAACGGAGAAAAAAGAGAAAAAAGAAAAGAAGCCTAAAGCACCGAAGAAGCCACGTGCGAGAAAAGAAGATTCTACATACCAAAGTCACGATGAGCGTATAAGCAATGTGAAGAATGACAGTTTTATTAGAATTGAAGGGTGGATGCCGAACAACCTTATGATAACCGGTGTTGATTTAATGGTATTCGGTCTTATTCATAAATTTACGGAAACTAAAGGCAATTTCCACGGTAGTCAGACACACATTGCGGATTGGATAAATATGTCCACGAATACTGTTCGGGCAATTATAGATAGATTACTTGGGTTGGAATATATCGAAAAAAAGTCGGTCCGAGATGGTATTAACAATTACCCTATGTATCGTTCAAGAATTTTGTGGGACAAAAACAAAGAAATTGTGAAGGTAACACAAAAAATTTGGGATAGTGAAAACAAAGATTCTGCGGATGGAACACAAAAAGGTTGTGATAATAAGAAAGAGATACCGAAAGTCTTAAAAGATGTTGAAAAGAAAGTGGAAAAGAAAGTTTGCGAAGGCGTATCTCCAAAAGCAGAAGATACACCTTCGGTAGAAACGCCTACGGCTACCGATTTAGAAGACATCAAAAAGCAAATTGCAGATATGCAAAAATTTATGATGGAGTCTATTGAGGAAAACAAACGAAAAGCAAAAGAAGAATTAGAGCGTAAGCATAAAGAGAATCAAGCGCAGTTCGAAGAACAAAAGCGGAGATTGAAGGAAGAAAAAATCGAAGCACAAAAACTCATGGAACGAGAAGTTGAAGAGAGATTTCAACAAAGAGTGAGAGAACAAGCTGAGGCAAAAGCAAAGCAAGGTCAAAACCTTGTCGAAAAGACTGACAAAACCAAACCCTCTCTTGAAGAACGAAAAGACGATAAGGTCAAAGGCGGAAAAGACCAAGAGCCTACAGACCTAACCGAAGAATATAACATAGAGGGCGTAAATGCCATATTTGATGGATTTGAATACACTCCCGTTATAGTAGATGCAGAAGAAGAGAAAACTATCGCAGATGAGGCGAATGATTGGTTTTTTAATTGATGTACAAAATGAACGAAAACCGAAACAAGTTTTTGTGCATAACATAGAAAGTGAGCAAAGTCAAGGGAAATTTGACAAAAAGACTTGAAAAACAGTCAAAATGGGAGTATAATAGAGCCACAGAAACACGAACAAGTGTTCGGTAGATTGAAAGGATACAAGATTATGAAATTGTATGGAGAAGAATTGAGGGAGAGCATCCTTGTGCATAAGCAGAGACTTATGGATGCAATGGCTAGGCGCCAAGAGCGAATTGATAATTGTGAAACCGATTATGATGATTGCTTTATATCAATACACGTTGAAGCGGATGGCATTAGAGCGTGCGATATGCAGTTAAAGATTCTCGATGGTGATGGAATGATGGATTACGAAGCAATCATTGATGAGAATGGTAATGAGGTCAGAATTCACTTCTTCCAAAACAAGTGGGGTAGAACGTCTGTGGTTGGTAACGGTGTATTTGCAAGCTCTATAAAAGCCCTTTTGAAAAAGACAGGTTGGACGGAGAAAACAATCCGTGTTCCTGCTTGGACAAAGTTCTGTACAAGTGGCAGAGGAATGGCAGGTGTGATGTCAGGAAGCACAGAGGTTGTTCGTTGGCATACAAATATGAAAACGGGTGAATATGTAGGATACCCCGATTAAAAAACAAACACCGGGCGGTGTAAAAGCCGCCCACATTATGAAAGGAAAAGAATTATGACAAAAGAGCAAAGAAAAGCAATCAAGAGAATTTGTGAAGATTATGATTTTGAGGATACCAAAGAACTCAAAGAGTGGTTGAAAGATAATTATGGCGACACGCTTGACAAGGATTGGTTTATCGGAGACAGCGAAGAAGACTGTTACGCAGAACTTAAAAGCGTGGTTAGTTTATAAATTTGCAGAGTAAGAAGGAGAACGTTATGGATACATATATGGTCGAATATACCGTCAATGGCGGCACAACAACCGAGACGATGTTGGTGAGTGCAAAGGATTATACCAAAGCGTATTTGAGCGTGTGTTATTCGCTCCCTACGGTAGCAATTATTATTTCAGTATTCAAAATTTAGAAAGGATATAGAAAATGAAATTCGTTTACAACGATGGTGGAAGAGCAGAAGCAGGGTACAAAGGAACGACAGGAGATTGTTGTTGCAGAGCAATAGCAATAGCAACTGGAATACCTTACAAAGAGGTTTATGACCTTATCAATGAGTTTGGCAAAGCCGAAAGACCTAACCGGAAACGCAGAGGCAACAAGTACAACGGTCACCGTTCAAGTGCAAGAACCGGTGTGTACAAAGACACAATGCGTAAGATAATGGAGCATCTCGGTTGGCGTTGGATACCGACAATGCAAATTGGACAAGGGTGCAAGGTTCATTTAAGAGACGATGAGCTTCCAAAAGGCAATTTAATTGTAACGGTAGCAAGACACTATTGTGCGGTTATTGATGGAGTGTTATATGACACTTGGGATAGCCAAGAGGATGGCAACCGTTGTGTATATGGCTATTATGTAAAAGCTTAATTATGAAAGGAGATAAGAACGATGAAGCTTAGGACAGTATGGGGCAAACACATTGTGACGTTTGATGGCAAAGAGTATGAGTTCGACACTTTGCACGATGCATTCACTTGCATCCGTGCATTGACTCGACAGTGAAAGGGGGTGACGTTATGTTGATGAAATTACGTCTATTCAGAGTGAGCAAGGGGATGAACATTGAGCAGTTCGCAACCGCCATAGGCTATGAACGAAAGCATTATTCAACCATTGAGCGAGGCGTTGCAAAGCCTACCTTAAGGCTTATACACGCTATTGCAAGAACATTCGATATGACCGTAGTGGATGCTATGGAATTAACCAAGTAATGAAAGGAAAGAAAAGCAGATGAGCAACGGAACAGTAACAATTAACGCAGAATATCTAATCGCATTATTTGAAGGAATCGGGAAGGTCCTTAAGGACAACAACACCGACATGATGCTTATGAAGTATCGACTTGATGACCTTGAGAAGAAGGTCGAGAACGCAGAAAAAGATATCAAAGTAGTAGAAGGAGAGAATTATGGCAACGTTATATGAAATGACAGGAATCGCCGCACAACTTTACGCATTATTCGAGGCGGACGAAATCGATGAACAGACAGTTATAGATACCCTTGAAGGTATCGGAGTTGAGGGAAAGCTTGAGGACTATTGCAAGGTCATAAGACAGTTGGAAGCAGATGCTTTTGTCTATAAGACTGAGAAGCTTCGTTTTGCCGATAAGCAGAGCAAAGCCGAGAAGAGTGTTGAGAGAATGAAGTCGGCAATCTTGGCGTATTTCGAGGCTATCGGAAGCGGTGGTGAAAAGGTTGGAGCATTTGATATTAAGCTCCGCAAGAGTGAGAGCGTAGTCATAGATGATGTCTACAAGTTGGATGAGTCTTTCGTTACATACCAAGAGCCGAAGCCTGATAAGACCGCTATCAAGAAAGCAATCAAGAGCGGTGCTACGGTGAATGGAGCGCACATCGAAGAGAAGAACAACATCAATATTAAGTGAGGGAAGGTATGAGATATTCAGAAAGTTTGGCAAACATAGCGCCGGCACTTGTGAAGGTGCAGACAGAGATTAAAAACCCTATAAAAAACCAAGTGAACAAAGGTGTGCAGGGCGCACCGAAGTACGCAAATCTTGAAGATACGTTGCAAGAGTATGTAAGACCGGTTTGCTCTAAATATGGCATTGCGGTAAGTCAGTCCATAAAGACAGATGAGAATGGAAAGGTTGGAGTCTGTACGGTGTTGATTCACGAAAGTGGTGAGTACATCGAGAGTGACTATGTCTACTGCGACATCGTGATACCGACCAACAGTTCCGGTAAGAAGATATTGACGGAAGGTCAGGCAACCGGTGTTTGCATTACATATCTCCGTAGGTATTCCCTTAATGCCGCACTTGGTATAAATGGAGATAAGGACACAGACGGTAGTTATTCCGATTCTCCCACAGAGGATGAGCCTTTGACCTATGAAAAGGCACTCGATTATGAGCTTACGTTCGGTAAGCACAAGGGTAAGAAGCTCCGTGATATTTGGAAGGAAGACTATGATTATATCAAGTGGCTTGGTGATAATGAAAAGACGGATAACGTTATCAAAGAAGCAATTTCCATTATTAGCAAGGAGATTATAAAAGCAAGGACTGAGAAGCAATGAAATTAACGGCAAAGATTGTAGATTGCAACCTTGATTTCGCAACGGGGCAACCGAAGGTCACATTTGCCATAAATGAGAAACACGCCTTTCTGCAAGGCTTTGATGAATTGAAAGAGTGTGAAAAGCTCTCGCTTGAAGTCAAGCCTTACAGACCGAGGCGGTCACTTGATGCAAATGCTTATTGTTGGACGTTGATACATAAGTTAGCCGAGAAGATGAATATATCTCCCGAAAGCGTGTATCGAGAGGCTATACGGAACATCGGCGGTGTTTCTGAGGTTGTATGTGTGTTGGATGAGGCAGTCGATAAGTTAAGGTCCGGATGGAGTCATAACGGCATAGGATGGCAGACGGACACCTTCCCGAGCAAGCTTGAAGGATGCACGAATGTAGTTCTCTATTACGGCTCCTCGGTTTACGATACGGCACAGATGAGCAGACTTATAGATTTGATAGTGCAAGATTGTGAAGCGGTTGGTATTGAAACAAAGACACCGGATGAAATAGCAAAGCTAAAGAGTTTGTGGGGTGAGTAAATGAAGAGCATACTCCAAACAGACCGAACACGTTGTTTCTTCTGCCATAGTCCGCATTGGATTGAGGAACACCACGTATTCGGTGGAAATCCTAATCGGAAGATAAGTGAGCGTTGGGGCTTAAAGGTTTACCTTTGCCACCATTGCCATAACGAGCCACCAAATGGGGTGCATTTTAACAAGGAAAGACGGCAGTTATTACAATCACGAGCGCAGATAATTGCTATGAATTATTATGGTTGGTCTGTTGAATATTTTATAAGAAAGTTCGGTAAAAATTATTTATTAAGTGAGAGGGATAAGAAATGATAGCAAGAGAGGTTTTAGCAGAGTATTGGGAGCAGATACCCAAAGGCAAGGACAATGCCGTAGATTATGATTATTTATGCATCTTATGGGGCGAGAACAAAAGGGCGGTAAGGCACATTCTCCATGAATTGAGTCTGTTCGATAATGGTGATGATTACATCCTTATCCGTAGCGGTAAGTGTAAGGGATTCTACCGTACCGATGATGTCGATGAGATGAGAGCTTACAAGAAAGAGTGTTTGAGCAAGGGGCGTAGCGTATTTGCCCCTGTAAAGAAAATCAACCGAGTGATGAATGACAATACGGTGCAGATGAATTTCTTTAATAACCTCAAGCCAATACGTTATCAGAGAGGTCTTACGCAGAATTCCGTATGTGAGCGGATGCACTACCGCTTCCCGTGGTTTGATGCACCTTTACTCTCCAAGATAGAGAATGGACAGTGTTTGCCGACTCCTGCGATGGTGATAGAATTAGCCTTAATTTTGGATGTAGAGCCGAGTGAAATCTTCGATGAGGATTTGTTCATAACGAAGGTGTAAAACCTCTGTATAGGACTTGCAAGGGGGTAAAATGGCACAGTTATTTGGACAAGTATCTCTGTTCGATATCTTCGGTGAAGTGGATTCCAAAGAGGACTTTATCAAGAAGCATCTGTGTAGAGGAAGCGGATTCTGTGATGGAAAGTGGCGCATAAAAACGTACATTCAACGTGGAGAACGGATGTCAGAGTTCGTGAAGTGGTTAGCTCATGAATATGGCATAGGTGGTTATGGCGGACCGGATGGAGAGAGCCAACAACACGATGCTAAGGGCATAAGGTTAATGCGCCGTTCTGATAACCTTGAAATCCGTCTTTCTTGGAGTGAGGTTGCTACACGAATTCGTGAACTTGTAGCAAAGGGGATTTACTACACAGAAAAGGATGAAGCAGACCACCAAAGGCATTTACAGTTTCGGTTGCGAGATGTTAAGACCGGCAATACGTGGTATATGACCGAAGAGCAGAAGCAAAGAGCTTTAAGCGGTGATTTATCCGTCTTTGAGAATGTGCATTATCTATCCGGTAATGAGGATGTCGAGGAAGAATAAAAAAAGAAATTAGAAAATTCTGAAAACGTATTGAAATTTGAAAACTATTGTGATATAATGTTCTTGTTGATGCGGTATGACGGTACTGTGCAACAGTAATTGAATATTGTATCAACCATAGGCGTATTGTATCGAAAGAGCCGTCACTCTTTCCCTACGATATGCCTTTTGTTTTGGAAAGGGCAAAGGATGAAAAAATACAGAATATCTTATTATATCGGTGGAGTGAAACATAGCCGAATTATAGAAGCAAAGAACAAAGACGATGCATTGAATAAAGCTTGGAGCTTGGTTGATGCAGATGATGTGTATGTAAGTGAGGTATCGGAATGATGGAGCATTCTTTTGATATTGACATAGCAAAAAAATACGGCATCCAACCTGCCATACTGCTCAAAAACCTTTATTTTTGGATAGAGAAGAACAAGGCAAACGATAAGAATTTCTATGATGGTTATTGGTGGACATACAACAGTAAGAAAGCTTTTGCAGAGTTATTCCCTTATATGACTGCTCGGCAGATAGAATATGCCTTACAGAAGCTTATTGAAGATGACTTAATTATAACGGGCAATTATAACAAAGTTGCTTATGACCGAACATTGTGGTATGCAATCACAAAAAAAGGGTATTCCATTTTACAAAATTGTGAAATGGAAGAAACAAGAAAAGGAAATGGAAACCCCGAAAATGTTCAACCTATACCAGATATAAACACAGGTAGTAAACCTCATATAAAAAACAAAGATAATATATCTTCTGAATTTGAAATCCTTTGGAAGATGTATCCTCGAAAGATAGGAAAACCGAAAGCCTTGAAAGCATACCAAAAGGCAAGGAAGGATGGAACTACCTTCGAGGATGTCAAGAAGGGCATCGAGAATTACAAGAAGCAGATTGAAGCACAGAAAACTGCGGTTGAGTATATCAAGCATGGCTCTACTTGGTTTAATGGTGAGTGTTGGCACGATGAATACATAGGAGAGGTAAACAATGGACAGAATGGCGGACATACTAAAAACTTTAGCACAGAGAAGTGGGGTGGAGTTGACCTCTAAACCGCAAACCGAAGAGGAACGTCTTGAAGCCGCTCGGAAGAAATGCGAGATGTTGTGTGAGGGCGAGAACAACAAGGAAGGTCACTTACACGAATATGATGGTTATTCTTGTGCTTTGTGCAAGAACAAAGGTTATAGCCTTAAACCGCAGATGTATTTGAATGACTATCAAGAGGTGCAAGTGACGTGCCGATGTATGAAGACACGAAAGACTATAAGAGCCTTAAATCGTAGTGGTCTTGCGGATGTCGTTCACGATTACACATTTGATAAGTATATCATAACGGATGGATGGCAACAAACGGTCTTTGATAAAGCACAAGCGTATTTGAACGATGCAGAAAATCATTGGTTTTTCTTCGGTGGAACAACCGGAAGTGGAAAGACTCACATCTGTACGGCAATAGCGGTTTCTCTCCTAAAGTGTGATTTGGAAGTCAAGTATATGCTTTGGCGAGATGAGGCGAGCAGACTAAAGGCTCTTGTAAACGATGAACGATATGAGGGCATTGTGAGGGAATACAAGACGGTAGATGTGCTTTATATCGATGATTTATTCAAGACCGGACGTAGCGAGGGGCAGAAAATTCAAAGACCGACTCAAGCGGATATCAACCTTGCCTTCGAGATATTGAATGTAAGGGCATCGCAGAAGAAGATAACGATTATCTCTTCCGAGAGTACGTTAACGGATTTGATAGACATTGACGAAGCTCTCGCAGGGAGAATCAAGCAGAAGTGTGGAGAGTATTACATCAATATTGCTCCCGACAGAAGCAAGAATTATAGATTGAGATAGGAGAGGGAGATGGAACTTAAAATACCGTTAGTGGTTGAAATTGATGAAGAAAAAATGCAAATGGCAATAGACAGGTATATGGAGAATAATCCCGATGTGGTTTATGTCGTTAGGTGCAAGGATTGTAAGTACAGGCATTCGAGCGAATTTTGTGAATGCCGCGAGGAAGATGCGTTTTGCAGTGATGGTGAAAGGAGAGAGGAATGACACTTGAAGAAGCTAAGAAACTTCTTGACGAAGAATATGAAAGAGCAAATAAACTTGAATATGTAATAAATCCTCTTGCTTATGCCATACATCAAGTTTGGAAAAAGGTTGATACAGAACATGCACATCAACAAACAGATTTAACAAACAAGTGTGGTTCTTGCAAATGGAGCGTTCCTTGTAAATTTAGTGAGAAATCATCATTTGGTTGTTATGTCGAGTGCCGAAATCCAAATAAGGTGTGGCGTCACGAAATATCAAAGAAAAGGCAAAGAACAACGCCCAAATGTAGATATTATGAAAAAGCACTTGCAGAAAGGATAGGAAATGCCAAAGATTAAACCTTTACGAAAAAAGCACCGATTTATCCGATGGATTAAAAAAGTGCTTGGAATTAAATCTCCTTCGATTGGAGATTGGAAAGACATTGATGAGATGCATTTGATGAAAGATGAAAATATCCATCAATGTATTATGCAGGGGATGAGTAAGGAGCAACCAACGGAGAAAAAATTCTCAAGAGAAGAAGTAATGTTCGAACTTGAAAAATTGATTCGTTGGACAGAGCAAACCATTGTATTAAGGGGTAGGCAAAGTGGAAAAGGGTGTGAGTTTGAGGTTAGCTTACTGCTTTTGCTTATGCGTACATTAGAATTACTCAATGAGGATGCGAACAAAGTACCAAAGCTTATTATCACAAAGAAAAATAAAAACTAATATTATGAAAGGATTTGATTATGAAAGCATTTGAAGAATGGAAGAAGGAACAGCAGGAAAAGAAGAGAGAGATTTCGGCAGATGAGTTAATGTCTGCGGCGGCACATGTGGTTTGTAGCGATGAATTGGTTAAAGGGCTTGTAAAAGTAGACCCAACATTGATATTTACAATACCCGTAATTGTAGGAAGAATCTCCCAAGTGTTGTTCGATGAAACAGAGGAAACAGAAAAGGGAGTAACGGAATGAGCTATATTGAGAGAAAAAAGGTTGAAAGCAAAATAAACTATTTGCTAAAGACTTATTGTAACAGTGACCTCTTAACGCTTAAATTCAAAAAGGCAATTTCAAGTGTTCCCTCTGCCGATGTGGTTGAAATCCCTGAGGGTGGAATTGGTAATTTTTCTGACGGATATCATACCTTTAATGAATTATATCACCATAGAGCAATCTTATTCTCGGTGATATGCAATTCAATGCCGGATAAGGCTTGGAAATCAAAACTTCACGATACGGGAGATATGTACGATGGAATGTTCATAGTCGGTATTGAAACTCCCGAAGGTCAAGCAACATACCATTATGATATTGAGCCATATTGGGATATGTTCAAGGTTAAAGAACTCGAAAAAGCACCGAAATGGGATGGACATACTCCGCAGGTTGCGATTGATAGAATAGCAAAATTATCCGCCGATGTGGTTGAGGTTAGGCACGGACATTGGATTGAACATATCGAAAAGCCTTCTTGGTTAGAAGATGATGTGGAAGTTTACTATAATTGCTCAGAGTGTGGAACAAGTCATTGGAGTATCGTGCCGCCATACTGCCCCGAGTGCGGTGCAAAAATGGACGGAGAAAGGAGAGAGGGATGTCGGTTATAGAACTGGCCATTGAAATGTATGGCAAGGATATGCAACTCACCGTTGCAGTTGAAGAGTTCTCCGAGCTTATAAAAGAGATTTGCAAAAACAAGCGTGGGAGAGAAAACATAGACAACATCACCGAGGAGCTTGCAGATTGCTACATAATGATGGAACAGATTGAGATTATCTTCGGGATTAAAAGAGATGATGTATACGCCAAAGTTGAAGAAAAACTTGTACGGCTTGGAAACCGACTTTTGGGAAGGAGAGAGGAATGATAACCGAAACACGAGGGCGTAGATTGTTAGTTGAGTTCACTTGCGGAAGATGTGGCAAAACTCATACTGAACCCTATGAATATCAGTTGAAAGATACCGAAGGAAATTTGCAGTGCTATAAACCACCGAAGGGGTGGAAAGATGATGAGCTATATACGCCGATGTTTTGCTCAAAATGTGCTGACGAATACAGAGAATTTTTGAAAGGAAAAAACGATGGAACTTAACAGAGAACGAATTATAAGGGGTTTAGCGTGTTGCAAAGGCTCATACGATTGTTTTACTTGCGATATTTATAAACGAGGTTGCGCTGGGTTTAGAGAAGGTCTTGCAAGAGATGCCCTCTCCCTTATCAAGGAACAAGAGCAGAGGATTTTCGACCTTGAAAAAAGGCTTCGTTATTTGCTTCAAAGCAAGACCATCCAAGAATATGATGTGGTAGATACTCACACCAAAGAATATGTGAAGGACATTCATTCACTCGATGCCAACATTGAACATCTCACCGAGGAGAATGAGAGGTTGAACAAAGAGGTTGACCGCCTTTCTCAAGTGGTATTATATAACGATGGTGTTACTGAAATGAAAGTGGAAGAAGCCAAAGTCGACACCTTGAGCGAGTTAAAAATTTGTCTTACAAGAGAAGTTGGCACATATCTTAGCATTTCCACAATGAAGGTTTCCGATATGTTCAAACTCATAGACCAAATCGCAAAAGAGATGTTGGAGGGTGTATGATAGCAATTTACAACGTAGATGTAATGAATTTCGATAATGCCATCCGTGGCATGCGTAACCCATTAAACAGTTGGGGAAAAAGTGATAGTGGGTATGATAATTACGGAAACTTTCTAATAGGTGAAAAAGACCTTGCACTCGCTATGAAGCTCGCAAACGCAGGGAGTGACCACAGAAAGTTCCTTCGTCAGATAATGGTGTCTATGGACATAACCGCGCCATTTTATTGGTGGAAGGAGTACGATACATACAAGGTTGGAACGGTTGCTAATTCTTGCTCAACGATGCACAAGATACACGATAAAGAGTTTACGTTTGATGATTTTTCGTGTGAGCATATGACAGAGCCAAGCCGACAGATATTGGAAGCGCTAATAGATTGTCTTAATTACAACCGAGGGATGTATATTGCAACAAAAGACAAAAAATATTGGTGGCAGATGATACAGCTTCTACCAACTTCATACCATCAGCTCCGCACACTCACTTTTAATTATGAGGTGTTGAGGAATATGTATCACGCCCGAAAGAACCATAAGCTCGATGAGTGGAAAGAGCTTTGCAAAAAGATTGAACAATTACCGTATAGTGAATTGATTACAGGAGAAAGAAAATGAAGTACGACAAGTTGGTAAGGGACAAAATCCCGCAGATTATAGCAGAGAGTAAAAGGGTCGTGTGCTTCCGTTACCTCGAAGGTGAGGAGTACATAGAAGCACTTAAGAAGAAGCTCGATGAAGAGGTTGCAGAGTTTCATGATAATCCGTCAATCGAGGAAATAGCGGATATCGCAGAGGTATTGTATGCCCTTATAGATGCGTATGGCTACCGCACTATTGATGTTATCGAGTGCAGGGCAAAGAAGAGAGCCGAGAAAGGCGGATTCGACAAGGGCGCTTATTTGGAAGAGGTGATGATGAATGATTAAACGCATTAAACATTGGCTAACGCATAAGCACCATTGCAAGAAGTGTTGTCTTGTGTGCAAGTATTTCAAAAAGTGTGCCAACGATAAGGAGTGACAGAGATGTTATGCCCTATATGTGGTGGAAGAACGTCAGTAGTGTCTACTCGATGTGATTGCGAGTCAGTACATAGGCAGAGACGATGCGAAGATTGCAAGCATCTTTTTTATACGGCAGAATATGAGTTGGATGATTTAGGGCAAGAGTACAAACGAGTAAGGAAAGAGAGGAACAACAAGAATGAATTCGATACAGTTAATCGGTAGGCTGACATCAGATGTGGAGTTGAAGCAGACACAGAGCGGTTTGTCGGTGTGTTCGTTCACGGTAGCGGTAGACAGACCAAAGGTGAAGGATACAACGGACTTCATTCCGTGTGTAGCTTGGAGACAGACGGCAGAGTTTGTGAGCAAATACTTCAATAAGGGTAGCAAGATAGCATTGAATGGAGTGCTTACAAGCCGTAAGTATCAGGACCAAAACGGCAATAACAGAACGGCTTTTGAGGTGGTAGTCGATAACGTTGAATTTGTGGAGAGCAAGCAGAACGCTATTGATGTGAAGAAAGAGCCGGAGTTTGAAGAGCTTCCGGATGATAAGGATTTGCCATTCTAAAACAGAGAGCAGGGGTGTTGTACCTCTGCTCTTTTTGTTATAATGGAATAGTAAAATACTAATGGGGGTAGAGGTATGGCAAAGTATCTTTTGAACGCAGGGCATACGTTGAGAGGGAAGGGAACGGGTGCGGTTGGTTATTTGAATGAGGGGGAAGAGGCAAGGAAAGTCGTGACGGAATTAAAACGGCGCCTTGAAGAGAAAGGGCACGAGGTTATAGTTATAAATATCGATGAGGCCGAGAGCCAATCAGAGTATTTGCAAGCGGTGGTATGTGTAGCAAATAGGCATAAGGATGCAGATGCTTTTATATCCATACATTTCAATGCCGGTGGTGGAAAAGGTTGCGAGGTTTACACGTGGAGAGGTCGCAAACATGATATGGCGGTCGGTGTATGCGATAAGTTAAGTAAGCTCGGTTTTAGAAATCGAGGAGTGAAGGACGGTAGCCATCTGTATGTGATTAAAAAGACGGTGATGGAGTCAATGCTCGTTGAGGTGTGCTTCGTGGATAGTATGTCGGATGCGGCATTGTATAAAAAAGCGGGTGCAAAGCGTATCGCACAAACGATTATGAGAGGTCTTTTGCAATGAAGATTGAGAAGATTGAATTATCACAAATCGTACCATACACAAAGAACGCAAAAGAGCATCCGCAAGAACAGATAGAACAGATAAAGGCATCTATCGAGGAATGTGGGTACAATGACCTTATAGCCATTGATGAGGATAACGTCATTATCGAAGGTCATGGAAGATGGCAGGCTTTAAGGGAATTGGGGTATACCGAAATTGAGGTAGTACGCCTTGAGCATCTGTCTGAGGAGAAGAAAAAGAAATACCGCATCCTACACAACAAGCTCACGATGAATAGTGACTTCGATTTCGATATGCTTGAAAAAGAACTATCGGATATGAGCGAGGATGAGAAGGCTTTCTTCGGCTTTGAATCGTTTGATATGGAGATGGAAGAAGAGGAAGAGGAAGAAAGACCGGAAGTGCGGTTTACGGAGTCTTTGAATGAGAAACACAACTATATCGTATTGTATTTCGATAACGAGGTGGATTGGCTACAAGCAGAGACCGTATTCGGCATATCAAGAGTGAAAGAGTTGAGCACAAGGAAAGATGGCAAAGAGATGAAGAAGCCGAGAGTGGGTATCGGGCGAGTAATCAACGGCGCAGAAGCCTTGTCGAAGGTGATTAGTGTATGAAGATAAGTATTAACACGCCAAGTTATAATCGTTTCAAGGTCGAAACGCTATCGTATTTACCTTTTTGCAAGGTTTGGGTATCAGAGGAACAGTTAGAGGAGTACAAGGCAAATAACAAGGGATTTGAGGACAATTTTCGTGTGTTGTCGAGGCAAGGGAACGTGAGTATAGCAAGGAACGAGATTCTCCGGCAAGAGTTTGCAGATGGAGTTGATGTGGTTTGCATGGTGGATGATGATTTGAAGGGCATATATCACTTTGAGAAATCGGCAAGTAGTAAATTCGGCTATGAGAAGCATCTTGTTACGGCAGATGAGTTTGAGGACTTTATATATAAGCACACTATAATGGCGCAGGATTTAGGTGCGTATCTATGGGGTGTAAACCTTAACAAAGACAGTTTGAATTATAGGCATTGCCAACCGATAAGCACGGCAAGTATCATCCTCGGTCCGTTTAGTTGTCACTTGAAAGGCTCGGGCATTTGGTATGATGAGAGAATCCCTCTCAAAGAGGATTATGATTTGGCTTTGCAACATTTGAACAGATACCGCAAGATATTGAGGATGAACAAATTTCACTATGATTGCAAGCAGAGTACCAATGCCGGTGGATGCGCAACTCTACGCAACTACAAGACAGAGAAAGAACAATTCGAATTATTACAAAAAAAGTGGGGTAAAGATATCGTAAGGCAAGACAAAACGAGCAAAAAAGAGTTTGATTATAACCCAATTATAAAAGTGCCTATAAGTGGTGTTTGACTATATGTAGTCAAGAGGCATTGAAATTAACAGAATTTTGTGATATATTTCACATAGAAAATATTAAAGAAAAAAAGGGGGGTGCTGGTATGACGATGAAGAATCGGCGGTTAAATGGCGTGATAGTTTCAGCCCCTCTTTTTTGTAATTCTTATAAATTCATAAAAGGAATGGAGAAAAAAGATGAGTGGTGAAGTGTGGGTAGCAATCATAAGCGGTGTTTTTACGCTTGTTGGTGTTATCGTAACGGTTTACTTCGGTAATTCAAAGACCATTTATCGCATTGACCAATTAGAGAAGAAGGTCGGCAAGCATAATAATCTGATTGAGCGGATGTATGCCGTAGAAAAACGCGTTGATGTTGCAGAGGAAAGAATAAAAGTGGCAAATCATAGGCTTAAAGACCTTGAGCATCCCGAACAGTAAGAGGGTGGTGTTATGGCAGAAACAAGGGGAAGAAAAGGCAAGTATGAAACGCACGTTAAGCCGCATTTCGATAAGATAAGAAAATGGCTTAATGAGGGTGCAACAGAAAAGCAAGTTGCAGAGAATCTCGGTGTTGCGTATGCTTCCTTTAATAATTATAAGCGAGATTATCCCGAATTAGATGCACTTTGCAAAGAACCTAGAAAAGAGCTTGTCGAAGATTTGAAGGGTGCTTTGGTAAAGCGAGCTTTGGGATTCGTTTATGAAGAGAAGAAACAGTACATAACCGAAGATGAGTTAGGTAATAAAAAGAAGCATACGGAGATTACAACGAAACAAGCGTTGCCGGATACAACGGCTATATTCGGTGCTTTGAAGATATACGACCAAAACAAGCTCGATTACGATATTCAGGCACAGAGCATTGACCTTAAACGTCAGGAATTCGAGTTAAGGAAAGAGATGGCGGAGAGAGACGAATGGTAAGGCGTTTCAAAATCGTGTTTTGGGAGAACGGCAATAAATGTGTTGAGCATATAAATGCCGCTTCCAAATATGAGGCAAAGATGAAGTTTTACAGAGCGCATCCTTATGCCGACATTATAAAAATTGAGGTAGATGAATAAGTGTATACGACATTATCGGACTTTTACACTTCTAAAGAGTGGCAAGAATTCCGCATATACCTTATAGCAAAGAGAATGAGAGAAGATGGCTTTGTCTATGATGAGATAACAGGCAAGCCGATAGTCAAGGCATATGACATTATATTGCACCATAAGATAGAGCTTACTCTTGACAATGTAAATGATGTCAATATTACATTAAATGAAGAGAACATACAGATAGTATCGTTCAAAACACATAATGAAATACATAACAGATTCGGCTCTTGGACGAGGCATAAATACCTTGTATATGGTAGTCCTTGTTCGGGTAAGGCTGAATACGTCAATGAGAGGGCAGGAATACATGACCTTGTAATTGACATTGATAAGATATATGCGTGCATATCGAATAATCCTATGTACACAAAGAGCGGCAGACTATATGAGAATATGCAGTCTGTCTATTATGCTTTATTGAATGATGTGAAGTATAAGCGTGGCAAGTGGGTTAATGTATTCCTTGTAGGTGGTTTCCCTTATAAGGGGGAAAGAGAGCGCATCTGTAGAGAGTATGGAATGGAAGAGATATTCATTCCGTGCGAGAAAGATGTGGCGTTAGAGAAGCTTGCAAGCATGCCTAATGGCAGAGATACAAGAGAGTATATAGAGCATATAAACAAATGGTTTGATAGGCATCAGGTGTAGTGGCTTGATGTTTGGTTTACCTCCTTTACTCCGATAGCAGAGCGGTGAGAATACTCTGCTCTTGTATGCAGATGTAGCACAATGGTGGTGCGCTTGCCTTTGGAGCAAGAGGTTATAGGTTCGAGTCCTATTGTCTGTGCCAGAGTCGTTGCTCACGACTTATCCTTTCACAATGTAAAAAGATATTGCGTATGCACAGAGCAGTTATATCTTCCATTGGTCGATGGTTCTTTAGACTGCTCATTACATAGTAAGGTTTGAGTGAGGATGGACAAGACATCTATATATACAGAGAACAATCAGTATGGATACAAGTACAATATAAATCATCCAAAGGTTAATGAATTGTACAGAAGATATAAGGTGTGGAAAGGTTTAGCGGTACAATTTCCGTTGACCGATGCACAAAGGAAAGACTTCGAAAGTTATCTTGATGGATTGATGAAGAAAAATGGTGGTATACCCCCGGGGTGAGAAAATTCTGAAGGGGTTTGAGAAT
>JAZRAE010000113.1:0-11691 GCA_045634385.1 Eubacteriales bacterium
GTGGCGGTTTATTTCTGTTGCACTTTCCCGCGGGTCGCCCCGGGCGGACGTTATCCGTTATCCTGCTCTGTGATGCCCGGACTTTCCTCACGATAATACCTTTCGGCAACATATCGCGCGATTGCCCGACTCAGTCCCGAATATTATACATTATTTTTTTATAGATGTCAAGTTCTCGTCGCAAAAACCGTTTGACATAACAAAAAGTTCTTCATATATTAATTTAAACGGTAAAAAAGACAATAAAATATCCAAAATTGCGTATAAAAGTGCTTTAAAATTAATTATTCTTGATGAATTTGATAAAAATTTGCCAATTCTATTGAAAACTAAATAAAACTGTGCTAAAATGATTGGTGGCGAGAAAGGGTTTTCTCGTTTAAATTAGCATTTAAAATAAAAATATATTTTTGGAGGAATTTTCAAAATGGCAAAGAATGTAAAAGTTGCGATTAACGGCTTTGGCCGTATTGGACGTCTTGCTTTCAGACAGATGTTCGGTGCTAAGGGTTATCAGATCGTTGCAATCAACGACCTTACCAAGCCCTCTATGCTTGCTCACCTTCTCAAGTACGATACCGCTCAGGGTCGTTACGACGGTCACACCGTTGAGGCTGATGACGAGGCAGGTACAATCACCGTAGACGGCAAGACCATCAAGATCTACGCTGAAAAGGACGCTGTTAACTGTCCTTGGAAGAAGAACAAGGTTGACGTTGTTCTTGAGTGCACCGGCTTCTACTGCTCTAAGGACAAGTCTATGGCTCACATCACAGCAGGGGCTAAGAAGGTTGTTATTTCTGCTCCCGCTGGTAACGGTCTTAAGACAATCGTATTCGGTACAAACAACGATACTCTTACAGCTGATGACCAGATCATCTCCGCTGCTTCCTGCACCACTAACTGCCTTGCTCCTATGGCTAAGGCTCTTAACGATGCTTTCCCCATCCAGTCCGGTATCATGACTACTGTTCACGCATACACCGGTGACCAGATGATCCTTGACGGTCCTCACAGAAAGGGTGACCTCAGACGTGCTCGTGCAGGCGCACAGAACATCGTTCCCAACTCTACCGGTGCTGCAAAGGCAATCGGTCTTGTTATTCCCGAGCTCAACGGCAAGCTTATCGGCTCTGCTCAGAGAGTTCCCACCTGCACAGGTTCTACTACTATCCTTGTTGCAGTTGTTAAGGGACAGGATGTTACCAAGGACAGCGTAAACGCTGCTATGCAGGCTCAGGCTTCTGCTTCCTTCGGTTACAACACCGACCAGATCGTATCTTCCGATATCATCGGTATCTCCTACGGTTCTCTCTTCGATGCAACTCAGACCATGGTTGCTAAGATCGACGAGGATACCTATCAGGTACAGGTAGTTTCTTGGTACGACAACGAGAACTCTTACACATCTCAGATGGTAAGAACTATTAAGTACTTCGCAGAACTTGCATAATTTCTGAACGGTATATTTAGCGAATAAGCCGCCTTTTCGATCAAAGCTCGCAATAGTTTTCTATTGCTTCGGATCGAAGAAGGCGGCTTATTCATCTAAATCTGTTCGCTTAGATGCTATCGAGGAACGGATTATTCGCTCAAAAGCCACTATTGAGGCTTTTATTTTTACTTGTATTAGACTAAAGATAGTTTATTTGCTCGTTTAGAATTTTAAGCGATGCTTTGTAAAAGTGATAGTTAGAATATGGAAAGCTCATCGTCACGCGCAAAGCTCGTGCCATTTTTCCCTTTGGATAGCGAAGCGGTTGCCCAAGATAACAAACAAAAAGGGAATACACTAAATGCGGCAGTGCGATAAGAATGGCGGTATCTTCTTCCGAAAAAAACACCCACGACAGCTTTTGAGATCTGGCGGGGGTGTTTTTTATCATTATTTTTCATTATCAAGCATTTCAGCAAACTTTATTGCGCCTATTTTAAGAAACTCGATATTCTTCTCATCGTAGACTGTATCTCGAGGGGTATGTATTTTATCCATATAGAGAATTCCGTTCTTGGTTTTATTGAGTGCAGAAACACCGATGCCAAGCTCGAAAATTCGCTGATCCGATGGGTAAAATACGCCTCGGGAGGCAAACTCTACGCTATAAGATCCATTGCCTTTGAAGGCTTCTTGTAATTTCGGCTCGATATATGCTACATTTTTCTTAAGTACAAAGAGTATATTTTTACCGTCTGATACGCAGTCGAAGTTTATAAGGAGCTTCGACTTTGCAATTGCTTTGTGTTGCATTTTATACACACGAGATCCGATCATTCCTCTTTCTTCAAGATCAAAGAAAATGAAGGCAACGTTATCTCTGTATTCTTGCGGAAGCTCCCTCATAATATCGATCAGAAGAGTGACACCGGATGTGTTATCATTTGCGGTATGCTTGTTGGCAGGGCCTCGAGTAGCAAGCGTAAGAATTAACCAAAGAAGAGCATATCCGCCGATAAGCGTTGCGGTGTATAATGCATCCGATCCTGTTTTATCAAGAATCATTGGCGCGCCTACAAACATAATTAAAAAGGGAATTATGAACATTACAGTTGTCAAAAACAGCTGATAAAGTATATAGATCGGAATACATTTTGGCGTAATAAAGTTAGGTAATGGCATTACGGCACAGGTGTCGTAGTGAGCGGTGTATATAACGCTTGCTCGCTCGGGATTGCCAATTACAACGTTGTTTACTCCGCGAGATCCCGTCTCTGTCTTGACGGTGTATCCGTATAATTTTGCGGTTTCTTTGAGATATGATCTAAACTCTGACTTTTGCTCATTGGTTTTTCTGAGCTCGTATTTATCAAATACTACCCTTGTTGTTTCTGTCATATCGATCCTCCTTTGAACTCTTAAAAACATTTTATCACATTGAGCCCAAAAACGCAAGAGTCGGCTTTGTGAATTTATAATAAATTATTTTTTTCTCTCCTTGACTTTGGATCTCGTTTTCTATATAATTATGTATAAAGTGAAAGGAGTTTTCCTATGGAAGATATTGAACGCTACGGCGATTATAATGAAATAGATGAAGCACCCGGTGGGAACAAGAATCCCGTGAGCACGCTTCTTAAGCTGCTTGTCATTGCACTTTGCGTGCTTGTTGTTGGTGTGATAGCTTTCCGTTTGGTGTTGTTTAACTACTACCCGAAGGAAATGAAAAACCTGTATTTTAATGAGAAGCTTACAGAATATTATACCTTGCAAAACGGAGAAATAAATGCCAAGACACAGACGCTTCGCGCACCGTATGACGATCCCGATTTCGCAAGCTTTTTTGTAGACAATCTCATAATAATTGAGGACGTCGGTCAGCTTCAGCTTTCCGTGAGATATAATTCCTCCGTTTTTGATACAATTGAGGAAAAATATAAAGTAAGACTTGATCCTGATAAGTCAGATCTTTTCACCTTTGAGCTTGAGCGCGTACCCTTTGACAAAACCGTGTCGCCCAATAAAATAGGTGAGCTCGAGTATTGCGAGTCCGACTCGCTTATGATGTATACCTACTACAAGCTTGTATTTGACGGTGTAGAGTTCCTTGATGAGGAAACACCGGATTGGATAAGACTGAAAATAACCTTGAATGACGTTCCGAATGCCGAGCCTTATTACATTCTCATATACGAGAATACCGAGGATTACTCGACCTTTACGAAGTATAAGCTATCGGGAAAGGAGCGTCCGGATGTTTAACGAGATATCTATGATTGCAAAGCCTGCCAGCAAGGCGGCGAAATACGTTTTTGTCGGTCTCGTGGGTACAGCTCTTATCCTTGTACTGTCGATTTATTTCGGTGCGCCTTTTTCGGGAATTATTTGGACTGTTGCTCTGGTATTTGTTACTGCGGCTCTGTACGTTTATAACCGACATATTGCCTCGGAGTATTGCTATGAGCTGAATACGTATGGCGGCAAAGAGTCCTTTGTTATAAATATGCGAGTCGGCAAGACGGTAAGAACTCTTGCGAGACTTGATCTTGATGCCGTGACTGAGGTCAGACGCCTTGACGGAAAAGAATACCGTGCCTACAAATGTGAAAAGGGCGTGTTCAAGTATCCTTATTTTCCGACGATGTTCCCAAATTCCGTATATCTTGTCTCAATCCGTTCGGTAAATGAGAACGCCGATCTGTTTATTGAGGCGAGCGAGGAGTTTGCAAGAGAACTTGCGCGTTATCTACCGACAAAATTTTGATTGGTTCTCTATGTGATTTATATCCTTAAATAAAGCTTTTTGCAGTGGAGTTATAACGGCATATCGGTGTTCTAATAACTTTAGCACGGCAAAACCATAACAACGAGTCTTTTAGGTCTCATAACTAAAACATCCCGTGTGCTTTTCGGCACACGGGATGTTGCTATCTTCAATTATTAGAAGGGAGCTTCGGGAGTAAGGTTAGATCCGCCGCTATTTGCTGTGGGTTCCCACTTTGCGTAGAGGGTAATGTCACAGTTAGCGCAGTCGGCAATGCTGTCTATTGCATAGCCGGTGTAATTAGCATTGGTGTACCAACCCTTGAATACATAACCGTCTCTGGAGATGGGATCGTACAGAGTGGGAATGTTGCCGAATATGTATTCAGAAACGTTCTCTTCATTGTTCTCACCGCCGTTTAGATAGTAGGTGATGTAGTAGGTTTTAGGCTCATATGTAGCGTAGAGAATAAGGTCTCCGGTGGTGTTGGCAGGGATGGAGGTGAACTTGTTGCCTTCACTGTCGTACCAACCCTTAACGGTGTAGCCGAACTTCTCGGGAACGTCGGGAAGTACGACATCGCTATCTGAGATCTGATATTCGATAGGCTCAAGGCTAAGCTCGGTCTCACCGTCATAATACTTAACGGTGTATGTGATAATCGTTTCCTTAGCGTAGAGAACTACGTCAGTATCGGTGCCGGGTGCGATGAAAGTAACTTTGTCACCCTCACACGCATCGCTTAAGTACCAACCGTCAAACTCATAGCCCGCCTTGCTGGGAGCGAGAAGCTCGGAGATACCATCTGCGATTACGAAGTATTGTGAAGTGTATGCTTCGCCGTTTATATAGTAGATAACGGTCTTTACCGACACGTTGCTCTTCATATCAGCGGTAAGGATAAGATCCTGTGCTGTACCTGCGGGGATGCAAGTATAAACCTTAGAAGTTTCGGCATCTACCCAAGCGAAGAATACGTAGCCCTCAAGCTCATATCCGTCTCTGAGAGGCTGATCGCTCTCGGATACATAGTAGATATCCGATCCGAGCTCATTGCCCTCGTTATCAAGGTATGTAACGGTGTAGGGTACGAGTGCCTTTTCCCATTTAGCGTATACTGTGAGATTACCGATCGATGCAAGAGTGATCTCGGTAAAGGGAGTCGTGCAATTAGCATCGGTATACCAACCCTTGAAATCGAATCCTTCCTTTGTAGGAGCTTCAAGAGTGAGGGGAAGAGAGTCGGCTGTGTAGTTAGAGGGGTTAGCCTCTGCGTTAGTACCGCCATCGAGCTGGTAGTCTATTCTGTAAGATATGGGATTATAGCCCGCATAGAAGGTAAGATTAACCTGCAACGTAACGTCAATGGAGGTTGCGGGAGTGGTAAGAGCGGAATCCGAGAACCAACCGATGAACTCGTAATGCTCCTTAACAGGACCCGCGGGGAGTGTAAGGCCTGTACTGTCAGGTCTATACGCATTAGGTCTCAAATTGAGCTTCTTATTGCCGTCCTTGTAGGTGATGGTGTAGACGATGATCTCGGGTTCTCCATCACCGTCGCTGAAGCTCTCGCCGCAGTTGTCACAAAGGTTGTTATCATCCTTATCAACGTGCTCGCAGGGGGGAGCAGCCTCTTCCCACTGTGCTACGAGAGTGATGCTTTCCTCTACGGGATTTCCAAAGTCCCAAGCAGTCTCACCGAGGAACCAACCGATGAAGGTATATCCTTCCTTTACGGGAAACTCGGGAAGAGATGCGAGATTACCCTTTTCGATAACCTGAGGTGCTACCTCGGATCCACCGTTGGAATCGAAGGTAACGGTAATCTCTTCGGTTTCATCGCCGCCGATGAAGGGGAGATTAGATATAAATCCGCATGATGCAAGCGAGAAAACTACCGCGAGCATCAAGAATAAACACAAAACCTTGTTGAGTTTCATATTAATACTCCTTTTTATTTTATGCACTTTATTTTAACATAAAGAGAGAGACAATTCAATAGAAACACATACAAATTTGTCTTTTGGAGGTATTTTTGGTTGGTTGAACAAAAAAGATTATCACTGTTTGTGCATTTTTACGCGCTACAAATAGTTGAAAAAAAACGCGAGATATGATAAAATATAATACAAACATTTTTTTGAGGGGTAAAAACGGGTCTTGACGATACTTATCAGGATGCTTTTTACCAAAGGGGGAAATATGGTAAGACAGGAGATAAAGAGCTTTGTAATGCATTCGGGTGAGTATACAGGACTCGCGTGTACTGCGCCCTGCTCCCTGTACTCCGTTTTATTTGGTAACAAAATTATAGACGATCCATCGCTTTCGGATAACGCTGCGAGAATAACTAAGTATGCAGAGTGCGGTTGTACCTTTGAGGCGGAATTTGCGATAACACCATTGATTATGTCTATGAAAAACGTGCTTTTGCGATTTTCGGGACTTGATACACTTTGCAGCATAGAGCTTAACGGATATGAAATAGGTACAGCGGATAATATGCATAGGACCTATGATTTTGATGTAAAGACCAAGCTCACACTTGGTAAAAATACTTTAAAGCTTGTCTTCACTTCTCCGAATGGGGTTAAAAAGATCAGAAGAGCGTACTCGATGCTTGGCTCCAACGGTTCACCCTGCCTTCCCGATATGGGTATTTTCCGCAAGGTAGAGATAGTTGCTTTTAATCACAAAATAATTTCCGACGTTAAGGTGAAGCAGACGCACGGAGAAGACTCGGTAAGGCTCGATTTATCCATTGATACGGTTGGATATGACGATATGTCTCGTGCTGTCGCAACTCTCACATCACCCGCAGGTAACGTATATTTCTGCGGTTTTGTCGGCGGAGAGGGAAGTATAACAATAAGCGATCCCAACCTCTGGTGGCCTAACGGACTCGGTATGCAGAATTTGTATAAGTTGGCAGTTAACCTTTATTCCGAGAGCTCAATTGAGGATACGTATGAGATCAAAATAGGTCTGCGCACCGTATCCGTTGAGAGGGATGACACAGGACTGTCACTTCTTGTAAACGGCACGAGGATGCTTGCTATGGGCGGAGAATATATGAGCGAGGATATTCTCACATCACGTGTTTCCGACAAGAGAACGAGAGCCGTTCTTGAAAATGCAAGAAATTCTAATTTTAACTCTATTTTTATACACGGTAGTGGATATTATCCCGAAAAATATTTCTTTGATGCTTGTGATGAGCTTGGTCTTTTAGTGTGGGCGGAGCTTCCGCTTGAGCATTGTGACGGTAAGGATGATCCCGATTTTGCCGCAAGTGTCAAGGATGAGATAAAAGAAAATCTGAGAAGGATTGTACAGCATCCGTCAGTCGGAATCATAATGGGCAATGACAGGATATACCGTCTTTTTGATTCGGACAAAGAAGCAGAGGATTTTGCAAAGAGCTTCTCCTCATTCGATGGTATGAACGTTTTTGATCTTCACGGAAAATATAAGAATTTCTTGGCGACTGTAGGATATACCTCGTTGCCCGCATATGAGACAGTCGTAAAATTCTGTGAGTCTGAAAAAAGAAATCTTGGCTCGGATGTTTTTGAACTTCACGGTGCGGATAGCTCGACGGTAATTGAGATGATTTCCAAGGCTTATGATTCTTATCCGTATGCCAATGGAATGAGTGAACTGTCCTACATTATGGGACTTTCCTCAGCGGATCATTCAATGAGTGAAGTCGATGAGATAAGGAGAAGGGATGTAAGACCTCTCGGTATCTTTATGCGTCGTATGAACGATACATGGCCGTCACTTTCTCCCTCGGGAGTTGACTGCTACGGATTAAGAAAGCCTCTTTATTACTACGAAAGGGCATTTTTCTCTCCTGTTAGAATTTCTGCTACGTACAGCGGTACGAGAATGAAGTTTACTGTTTCCAACGATATGCGTCAGGACTACGTCGGTGTCTTCGCATATGCAATAATGAACCGAAAGAATCAAGCTGTGTTCCGTGATTCATTCCCCATCAGGGCGAGAGCATCCTCTAACCTTGAGGTGCATAATGTTGATATCAGCAGCGTATTAAAAGGACACGAGAGCGAATACTATTTGTACTACTCCGTTTCGGATAAGAGCAATGAACCCTCAAAAGGTATATATTTATTTACAAAAACCAAGCGTTTTGACTTCTTAAAGCCTAATTTCTCGGTTGACATTGTAGGCAACGGAACGGAATATCTCGCGACCGTAGGGGCGGACTGCTTTGTAAGAGGTGTAGAGGTAACCTTTGACGGAGCAGATGTGTTTGTGGATAAAAACTATTTTGATATCACCGGTGCCTCACCCACAAGAATCCGTATTACCACTCCGAGGGTAACCACAATTGAGAAGCTTAAGAGGATAATGAAAATACGCTCGGTTTACGATCTCGGACATGAAAACTGAAAAAGCATAAGAAGGAAAGAAAAATGAAAAAGATACTTGAGGAATTCAAGAAATTTATAATGCGCGGAAATATCGTTGATATGGCTGTCGGTGTTATTGTCGGCAGCTCCTTTACCGCGATTGTAAATGCTCTGAGCAATAACATTCTGAAGCCGGTAATCAACTATCTTCTCACTCTCATCTTTGGTGCAAATTCGTTGAGCGAGGTCTATACCTTCCTCGGTTCACCCGTTATCAATGCCGAGACAGGCGAGATCGATCTTGCTCAGTCCATATACATTGATTGGGGTGCGTTTATCAATGCGGTCATCAACTTCTTCCTTGTTGCCACAGTTTTGTTTGCTGTTGTAAAGCTGGTTAATACACTTCGCGACGGACAAAAAAAGCTTGTCAAAGATATTCTTAATGAAGTTCCTACCAAGGAAGATCTCAAGGAAATGAAAAAACGCGGAATTAGAATTACCGATGATAGTGTAAAGACATTCCTTGAGGAAAAGAGAAAGCTTCTTGAAGCAGAGGCGGAAAGAGAAAAGGCCGATGCAGAAGAAAAGGCGAGACAAGAACGACTTGCCAATCCGACAACTGAGGATCTCTTAAAACAGATACTTGAAGAAATGCGCAAGGAAAACAACTGATTATATTTTCAAATAGCGAGAGTGACTGTGGCGATGCTGCGGTCACTCTTTTCTGTCCATAATTTAACAGAACGATAACATTCAGATAATTTCTTCAAAACATTTGTGTGATAAAATGAAGACAAGATATCCAAGAATGGCTGATTAAGAGTAAACAAGACAAATGTAAAGGAGAATGAAAATGACACAATATAATTTTGGCGGAATTCCAACAGATCCCGAAAGTGCGGAGCGTATGACTAATATGCTGATTGGCACGGGCGCTATGAATATGCTGATCGATCAGACAAAGAGAATGATGTGGTCGATGGTTGAATATAAGGACCTGCAGATGATTTATACCTGTGCTATGAAGGAGATTGAAACAAAGCTCGACATACTGAGTACGGAATTTAATCTTAAGTATAAGAGAAACCCGATCAGTTCTGTCAGCTCTCGTCTGAAGAGGACAGAAAGTATTGCTGAAAAGCTGGCAAAAAACGGACTTCCTTTCACTATAGAGAACGTTGAGAAACACGTGCGTGACGTGGCGGGAATCCGAGTTATATGTTCGTATATCGACGATATCTATGCTATAGCCGATGCACTCTTAAAGCAGGATGACGTCCGTCTGATCGTCAGGAAGGATTACATCGAGAGCCCTAAGCCAAACGGATACAGAAGCTTGCATTTGATAATCTCGACTCCTGTGTATCTTGCTGACAGCAAAAAGGAGGTTATGGTTGAGGTGCAGATACGTACGATAGCCATGGATTTTTGGGCAAGCCTTGAGCATCAGATGAAATATAAAAGGAATATTCCCGATCAGGAGTCGCTAAACACGGAACTGAAGGCGTGCGCTGACGTGATAGCAGCAACCGACGCCCATATGCTGAAGCTGAGAGAACGCATCGAGTCCGCCGAGGACGTACCAACCGAGGATGATATGTTGTTCGAAAGATTGCGTAAGCTCGATATGCCGATAGGGTAGAACGTTATACCTAACGGAGAACACCGAATGAAATATATCTGATGATGCAAATTAGTAAAATGCACTTGTGCGCGAAAATTACCTCTGGCGAGTAAAATGCCTGTGGGTATAGAGTGCAATATATCATGCAGCAAAGAGTATATCGAATTGCGTCGTTAAAAAAGATAAGATTATATCGCATTTTTACCACAGTTGACAACTATTGTTGTCAAAATAACACTAAACAAGCCAAAAAGCGGAGAAAGTTTCGTTCTCTGCTTTTTGTTTTTTGTACGCAAACTGCGTTTTTTGTGGTGTCAAAAAATATCCATTTAAACTGTTTAATATGCTGAAAATATTTAAAATGCTTGAAAAAAAGGTAGACATATTGTATAATGTTTGTGTTGGATTATTGCACACATTAATATTTCGATATATCAATTTTTAAAATCGCCGACGGGCTTAAACGTAAATGAGGAAAGGATTATGAAAAAGGTCGATTTCAAAGGATTGTTCAACAGTGCGGTCACTTTTGTAAAAGGTATAAGTACAAAGACTTGGATCACTATTGCAACAACCGCAGCCGTTGCGACAACAGGAACAGCGGTTGGTGTAAGCCTCGCTACTCCTTCAGAAGGACCTCCGGGTGCAAGCGGTTCTGACGGTGCGGACGGCAAGTCTGCGTACGAGATCGTTGTTGAGAGAGGATATGAGGGCACGCTTGACGAATGGCTGGCATCACTTGTTGGCGAAGCCGGTGCACCGGGAAATGATGGTGCAAACGGAAAATCAGCATACGAACTTGCTGTTGAAAACGGTTATTCGGGTACTGAAACAGAGTGGCTGGCATCACTTGTTGGAAAAGACGGTGCAGCAGCCGAAAAAGGAGATGATGGCAAATCTGCATATGAGCTCGCTATCGAAAACGGTTTTGAAGGCTCTTTGTCGGAATGGCTGGATTCTCTTGTCGGTGAGGATGGTGTAAGCGGTTCTGACGGTGAAGACGGTAAGTCCGCATATGAACTTGCGGTTGAAAATGGTTATAACGGTTCTTTAACTGAATGGCTCGCTTCTCTTGTAGGTGCTCCCGGAAAGGATGGAGAGGACGGTGCAAGCGGTTCTGATGGTGAAGACGGTAAGTCCGCATATGAACTTGCGGTTGAAAATGGTTATGACGGTGATCTTCAAACCTGGCTTGCTTCACTTGTAGGTGCACAGGGATCAGGTGGAAAATCCGCATATGAGATTGCTGTAGAAAATGGCTACGAAGGAACCGAAAAAGAGTGGCTCGCATCGCTTGTTGGAGCAAAGGGCGAGACCGGAAACGGCATTGCATCTATTGTAAAAACAAGTACCGAGGGCCTTGTAGATACATATACCATCACATACACAGACGGAAAGACCACGACCTTTACCGTAACAAACGGTGCACCGGGAGCTACAGGCTCACAAGGCGCACAAGGACCTCAGGGTATTCAAGGTATCCAAGGTG
>JAZRAE010000114.1:0-44351 GCA_045634385.1 Eubacteriales bacterium
ATATATTACCTACCGACAGGAAAAGGACGAAGAATTGCTAAAATTCCTCGTCCTTTTTTCTTGACAAGCATCGCATTTGTCCGGACAAATGCTGGTTGGGCTAAGCCCAACCCCTTATAACGACAGAAGAGATAACAAATCGGTTTGTAGCTTAAATGCGACAGCCCTTTGTATAAAGCGGTAATTGATACCGCAACATCATCCGTCTATGGCGGGTTTTATTGTAAGGCTTTGCCTTGCCCCTCTCTCTCCATCTTTTTAAACATCTTCTCGTAAGGCGCGATCATTCCCTCGTTCATTTTATTGCCCATCTTGGCAAGTATCTTCTCGTTGCCGAGCAACATACCTACAAGGTACATGAGCATCGAACGTCCGCTGAAGCGCTTCGGGAAATCGTAGATGCCCTGCTTCTTATAGAACTTATGGTCGGCACGCATCATGCCGCGCATTTCAAATATAAGGTCGCGGAATATCTTCATACCGCCGACACCCCAGAAGTTCTGCGGTGCGGTATGCCCCGTTTCAAGAGCAAAAGTAAGGCTCTTTGCAAGCTCGTCCACGCGTCTGTCGGTATCAAATTCATCGGTAGCAACGCCGGATAGGAAGTTGCCGCCTGTCTCTGCCCTTGCCTCAACCACGGCACGTAGATTTTCTTCCTGCGAGTAGTTACCCGAAACAAGATATCCTACGGGCATACCTACTGTCACGGTCCTGTGTCCGTTGCAGAAGTTTCTATCGTCATACATCTTGAAGCGTGAGCCCATAGAGTGATCGCTGACGGTAAAGGCATATACAATAGCATCAGCAGTCTGTATCTCTTCACGCAAGAATTTATCAAAGCCGTCCTTATACACACACTTCTCGCTGACGGCACAACGGAAGCAACCGAGGCATCCGCCCGAGAGAGGATACTCTGAGATATTGACTATTCTCGTCTGATATGGGAAAGCTGCTCTGAACCGCTCAATCATTACCGAGAGATTGGAGTCGGGATTCGTCTCGTCGGTAAGGATCAGAACATCCTTATCACTTCTCTTTTCACCGCTGTTCTCTATCGCAGTAGCGGGAGTCATAGTATATGATGCTCTATCCGTTTTAGGTGTATAAATGTCATTCTCAACTGCAAAGATGAAACGGTCAAAGAACTTTTTAGCATCGTTTTTGCCAACTTCACTTAACAAATCGTCCATATCAGCGGAAAGTCCGCGCACATACTTCATTCCGAGGTCAATTGAATTTTCCTCAATATACTTATGCGCTGTGATATCGTAGAAGTGCTTTGATGTCGTTATCTGTGTCGCAAACTTGCCTGTAAGATCAATCCCGTCGGCCTTAGTAAGCTCGATAAATCTATGCAACTGCGAGGGGGCGAGGAAGGTGTATACGGGATAGGAAAACATCACCGCATCGCACTCTGAAAGAAGCTCTCTTGCCTCGTTAAAATCCTTTTCCAGTGCCTTTATCTTCTGTCCTGCGTTCAACACCTTAAACTCGTGTTTCGGGTAGATCAAGCCGAGATATCTCACAGTCTGAAGCGTTATACTGTACTTGCCCTTCGGACTGCCGTTTATTACTGCTATTTTCATATTGTTACCTCTCAAACTTTTGTTGGTTTAATTATATCACACAAAGACGGATATGTCAAATCAATCCTTGTCAAAAGCAATGATTATTTGCGGTGAAAATTCGTATTTATTCCTTTTTACCGCAAGCAATAGAGAAAAATCCCACGGTTCCCTATTGACTTTACGTGCAGTTTTATAGAAAAACTTTATTCGATTTTATTTAAATCTTTTTCACCTCAACTATTGACAAAGATTCGAAAAAGGCGCGGATGCCCGAGAGCATCCGCACCGAAATTATTAGGTTATTCTATCGGATCGTGTCCGATGTTAATTAGTGATAAAGCTCAAATACTGCAGAAAGTCCGCCCTGATGGAGAACGATCTGATCGGCAGAAGCAAATGCAGCGATGATCGCAGCAGTATCGGGAGACTCTGTACCGATAGCCAAGCCGTTCATATCATAGAAGGTTCCTGCCTGACCGTCCTGAACGAAGTAGATGGTGTGTTCTGTTCCATCAGCACCTACAACGGTAAGGAAGGGCGCGCCTGCCTGGAAGTAAGGATTAGTAAGGATCGCATACCAATCGGGATTGTGATTTTCAGTTGCCTCATACCATCTGACAACACCTTCTCCGTCAAATGTAGCAGTTCCCTGAATCATACCGTCAACGAGCGCATCTGTGCTCGAACCTCTGGGCATAATAATGCCCTTGATATTCATCTTGCCGCTATCGTCTGTCCAGTTCGCGTGTACGGTATTACCCATTGCACCGGTAACTGCGGAAACAAGCTGGTCAAGACCTGCACCGAGCGCCTTGATATTACCTACAATACTTGTCGCGCCAACTGCCTTGAACCAAATCTCTTCACCGGTAACGTGAGTTTCAACCTCTGATCCGGTAATATTGGTTACGGGGCTAAGGTACATTTCGGTTCCGTTTACAGTTTCCTTAACGCTCTGAGAAAGGATTACAGGACCGCCTGAGCCGTTGATATAGGTGTTCTCTACGTTGAATACGGAGTCTGCCCATACGAACGCGCTGTTCTGATAGGAGTCATAGCACTTGGAATCCTTAACATTAAGTACGCCGGTACACTCCGGGAAGTAAGCAATGAAGAAGGAGTTATTTATGGTATTGGTCATTGTGGTATTTGCGTATCTTGAGGACTTGATAAGGATAAGACCTCCTGCTGTTACGAGGTTGCCGTCGGTCTCACCGTCGAGCCAATTATCTCTAGATGCATTACCGATGAAGGTAATATTATCAATAGTTACGTTGGGAACCGTTACGGGTGTCCAGTTAGCACTTGTACCCTCAAACATAAAGAGAGTCGCGTTAGAGTAATCTGAGCCGTAATCAAGCCCAAGGTTTGAATCAAATACTGCGGGAGATGCAATAAGCGGGAAGTTTCTCGTATCGATAGCGAAGAAGTTACCCTCGATTACAAAGTCGGATGTCGATGTGCGTCTATAAATATTGGTACCGTCTACAAGATATCTAGTACCTGCAGGTGCTACGCTGGTTTCGAGAACCTCACCGCCAACTACCTTGTAGTAAGTAACATCCTTGGTAGAAACGTTGAAGAAGGATGCGGGAACGTCGGATGCGCTGATGTGAATATCGTTGTGAATAACGATACCTGCGGGATTGACTCCTACAAGTCCCTTTTCGTTCTTGAATGCATCCCAATCTGTACGGCTTGTATCGGTATCAATAACCGCGAGCTGCCAAGCCTCGTATACGTTGTAAGCATCGATTACCTTTGCCTCAAGTACAACAGGATTGTTGTTATTAAGAACATAGTATTCCTCGGA
Organism: Eubacteriales bacterium; assembly: GCA_045634385.1. Taxonomy (GTDB): domain Bacteria; phylum Bacillota; class Clostridia; order Oscillospirales; family CAG-272; genus UBA1740. The sequence goes on from JAZRAE010000114.1 coordinate 3,382, forward strand.
AGGAAGAACGGAGATCTTTACCTTCTCTGCGGCAGTCTTGAAGCTGTAAAGACCATTGTAGGTATCAACTACTGCGAAGAGATCTTCACCGTTGTAGTAGGAAACCATAGTGGGCTTCGCGGGATCTGCTACCTTATCAAGAAGAATGTAATCTGCTCCGTCATGGAGATAAAGATCCACTACGGTGTAGTAAGAAGAAAGAGATTTGATAAAGCCATTGTCGTTAACAGAGAACAGAGGATTGAATCTGAACTCGTTATCGTCACCAATAACGTAAAGCTTGCCACCGTTCAAGAACTGACCGGAGAAACCGGTATCGCCGTAGTTAAGAGTACCTGCATCCTTGTTGTCACTCTCAAAGGAGGTGATGCCGGTGGGCTTCTCAAACTGAACAACGGTAGCCTTCTTCTCAATTACTGTGATAGTAAAGGATGCACTGGCATCCTCGCTGTTTACATCATCGGTGAAGTTCACAACAACAGTCTTGGTGCCTGCGGTAGCGGTATCTACCTCGTCAAAATTGAGCTGATCGAGAGTTAGAACAACGGTTTTACCGTTCTTGTAAGTAAGAGTTACTGTAAGACCTGTGAAGTCAACGATATCGTCAACCTCATAGGATGAGTCAAACTCTCCGCCAACAGTAACAGAATCGATCTCATTCTTGTGGATCATATACTGTATGTTACCTGCTGCGGAATTCGATCCCTTTACGTAAATTGCCTTGCCCTGAGGATAGGTTGCCCACTTTTCAGCTATCATAGAGCCGGGGAATACGAGATCCTCGTAAGCAACAACTTCCTCGTAGTTCTCAAGATGCTTATAGGTTCTTACAACAACGATGTCGCTGAAATCGAACTCGTCACCCTGATAGTACTCAAGCTTTGAGGGCTGAGTCTTGATGGAATCAATGGGAGAATATACCTTAATGGTGAGATATGCGTAAAGTCTGCCTACCAAAGCATCATCGTAAGAGAGAGTAACGGTAACACTCTTACCGTCTTTAGTGCCCTCGGCGGTGAGCTTTGAAGGATCGGATGAAACTATGGAAAGCATAGAGAGAGGAATATTCTCAACTGCGGGTGTGCCGTCGTTATATGTTACGGTAAGAGTAAGGCCTGTAAGATCAATTGCCTCTGCCTGCTTATAGTCAAGCTTAACACCCTCGGTGTTGAGAGTAGGAGTAGCAATGATATCACCTACAGCAACTACAAACTCACCGATCTTGCTATCGCCGATCTTAATCTCTACGACCTTGTTACCGGAAGTAGCGGTGAGACCGTCCTCGTGTACAAAGTCAAGGCTCTCAAAAGGAACGTTCTCGGATGCGGCGTAGTAATAATTCGCTGTAACAACGATTCCCTCGAAAGATACCTCGTCCCCCTCAAAGTAGGTGAGTGTCATACCCGAGGTATCAACCGTATAGCCTACAACGGCATCTACCTTGATCTCAAAGCTCTGAGAAGCTGCAGCACCGGAGATGGGATCAATGTAATTTACAACAACAACCTTTTCACCTGCGGTAGACATATCAACTTCGTCAGCGGTGAACTCGGTAACAGTCTTGATCTCGCCATTCTCATAGGTGATGGTAACGGTAAGTCCGGTAAGATTGAGGTTGTCGCCTGCCATATATTCTTTCTTAACGCTATCAGTACCAAGAACTACCTCTGTAACTGCGGGATACTTAACCTTAATTGAAATAACACCTGCGCTTTCACCGTCATACTTAACTGTAACAGACTTTGTACCGGGAGTTGCAGTAATGTCATCTGTATACTCAAAAACGAGTGTGGAAAGGTCGGTCATTTCAACGTCTGCACCGCCGTTGGTGAACTTCTCATAAACCTTAACACCGGTGAAGTCGAGTGTTTCACCTACGAAGTAATCAAGCTTCACAGCCGAGGAGTCAACGGCATAACCCGAATGCTTGGGAGCGTTGGGATCTTCATTAACCTTGATCTGTACCGAAGTTTCCTGCTTTACGTCCAGGTTAGGATCCATAAAGGATACTATAACCGTCTTAGTACCGGGAGTAGCGGTAATATCGGGGTCGTAAGTAATATCAAGCTCATCATAGGTATACACCTTGGTGAGGGATTCATCAGAATAAACCGCGGTAGCTTGAATTCCGGAGAAGTCAATTTCCTCACCGACAAGATAAACCGTCTTGACAGTAGATCTGTCTACGGTAAAGCTCTCAAGCTTCAGAGAGCCTCCCAAAAAAGCACAGGATGAGAGTACGAATACAAAGCTTACAAGAAGAATTGCAGTCAATATTTTCCTGTTAGTACGAAGTGTTTTCATTTTTTCAAAAAACCTCCAAATTGTAAATTATTGTTTATATTTAAATTAGTTTTCTAAGTTGTTGATCTACCCATAACCGAGACCTGCACGCTCTTGTTTGATCCGTCGGTCGCCTTAATGGTGATGGTGAAGATGGTATTGGGCTTAAGAAAGACGAAGGTCTTGCTCGTCTCATGGAAGACTGCAACGCCCTCCATAGCAGCCTCATCAAATTCAAATTTGACACCTTGCTCGTCGGCAAGATGAGGCTTTACCACGTAGTGAAGCTGCACCGCATTGGGGTTTGTTATAATGCTCTCGTCCTCTGCAGTATACTGCTTTCCGTCAGGCGCAGGAATGAAGTCAAAGACAAAGAGCGGTATATCACCGTTTGGTCCAACATAATCAACCGGTATCAGAGTCTTGGGATTCTCGTTCTGCAAGGTCGCAGAGTCACACTGAATGCCCGAAACGTAGGTAATACCGTCGAACACCTTGACCTCAAGGCCAAAGAAGTTTACTATCGCGATCGAGGCAATGTATACTGCGAGAATTATAATTACTATTGTTTTTTTCATTATTATTTCTCCTTATAAAACGCCTTGATCTTGGATATATAGGTAATTACCTTAAACACTGCCAGAGCGAGTGTCACTATCGCAAGCTTTACCCATACCCCGTCATTTGACTTAGAGGAAAGGAACAAAGCGGCAATAAATACTATGGCGCTGATTATAACTGCAAGTATTGCAGATCCGGATTCATTCGGGTTATTTGCCTGATCGTTGAAGGTCGCATACTGCTCGTACTGCGGATTCATAATATCACTTTCAGCACTCATAAAGAGGTGACTAACGTATACAGAATATATCGTCACACCGAACATAATCGAGTCAAGAGGTGAAAGTGAGGTGAAGCTCGCAAAAATAGATACAGTAAAGACTGTGCCGATAAGAGCTATAACCATCGGGAAGAATAGTTTGGAGTACAGTAACAGAGCATACGGGGTCGGCTGTACCTTGTTAAGATATGAGCTTGAGCCGTCACGGCTATACACGGACGCAAGGCTGATATTTGTCATTAGGAGAATGAGGAGCATTATCATCGCGTTAAAGCAAATTGTCATCTGCTTGCCCGTGTAGTCAAGGTTCATTGAGGAATAAAGCTTGTTAAGAAGGTATATAGCCATAGGCATAACTACGATAAGTATACCGCCAAGCTTGATAAAGGAGTTTGATCTCATACCGCTCGTCCACTCCTTCTTTAATGCGGAAATGAATGGGGTACGCTGCTTATTCTGCTTTTCTTTGATCGAGTTTTTCTTTTTGAACTCAAACGGTGTTGCCGCCATACGACAGAACAAGGGCTTTGAGCATATGAAACAAAGTGCGAGAGAAACGAGATCCACAAGTGCGAGAATAAGAAGATTGATTGCCGTCTCGGAGTGGAAGATGACGTTAGTAAGACCGACTGTCTTTCCAACTATAAGCTCAGTAAACTTATATATCGGGGAAAAGATCTCGGTATAAGCTTTTAAGAACGCCTGAATCTCCCAATAGGTCTCTCCCCAGCTCTCAATGAAATTGATATCTGCGGGAATAACACCGAGAACTCCCCAAAGGAGCGCAATGCCAAGCACTGCGGCAAGCGAGTACAGCACGTACTGAAGCACCTTAACGCGGTTTAAGAATACATACAGGTACATCGCAGGAATGGAGAGGAGCGCGGAGATAAGCACGGGTACCGTAGATATAAGCACGAACATCGCAAACAACCAGGGATAATAGTAAGCACCGTAGCCCTTGGCGATTCCGAATGCGATGAACATCGGTATAGTGAACATAAAGCTCTTACGAAGCTCGTACACATAGTAGGTCGCAAGCTTCGAGAAAAATACTAAAGAAGGGGTCGCCGGGAAGGTCAGAAGCACGGTATTGTCCTTTGAGAAATACAGTGACTTCATCAATCCCGCCGTGTCGGTGATGACCGACAAAAGAAGCATTACCGCAAAGATAATGGATATAACCGATACCGGTATATCTCTTACGAGCGAGAATAGGCCGAGCAGCTTGATGTAATTGAACAGTATGGTCAAAACGGCAGTTATTGCCGCAAATTCTATGATGAACCATACGAGCTTGAATATGAGTCTGCGCGTAGAACGGAGATAGCTGAGATCCATCTTCTCCTTCAGCTGCATCTTGACGAGAGTTACAAGATTAGACAGCGACTCACGCACCGACTCGGAAAAGCCCGCGGTGTTTTTCGCTTTTGTCATACACTCACTCCCTTGGCAAGTCTTTCCCTCTCCTCTGCCTCTTTAAGAGAAACGGGAGATTGGGTGTTGCCGTCTATGGTATTCATATAGAAGGTCTCAAGCGGTATTCCGCTCTCCTTGATCTCTGCGACTGTCTTGGTAGCAAGTATCTGTCCCTTGCGGATTATCGCTATTCTGTCACAGATATTCTCTACAACGTCGATAATGTGGCTTGAGAAGAATACGATATTTCCACGCGCAGCGTGTTCCTTCATACACTCCTTTACCTGGAAGATAGACTCGGGGTCAAGTCCTGTCAAGGGCTCGTCGAGTATCCATATCTTGGGGTTGTGTACGAGAGCGGACATAATAGTTATTTTCTGCTTCATACCGTGGGAATAGGTCTTCATCGGGTTATCGATAGCACTCTCAAGGCGGAATCTTGCCACGTACTCGGCAATTCTCTCGTCACGATCCTCCTTCGAAACCTTGTAAAGATCCGCAATGTAGTTGACGTATTCGCGTCCTGTAAGGTTCTCATAAAGAGCATAGTGATCGGGAACAAAGCCGATCTGTAGCTTCGCACCGACGGACTGCTTGTCCACATCGTATCCGGATACTTCGATCTCACCGGAGGTAATGGTCTGAATACCTACTATAGATTTGATAATTGTTGACTTGCCGGCACCGTTAGGTCCGAGGAAGCCGAATATTTGTCCTCCCTCTATCTCGAGGTTGGCATCATAAACAGCGTAAACATCGCTGGTTGAATATCTCTTTGAGAAATGACGAAGGATAAGCTTGCCCTCGTTCTCGGGATTCATAGGCTCTTGCATACTTCTACCTGCAAGATATACCTCCAGAGCAAGTCTGTCGGCCTTGATCTTGCGGTTCCTTTCCATAATTATTGCGTAGGTGTCGGTAATCTCAAATGCCTGCTCGTATAAAAACCACATCGCGAAGGACAGGACGATATATACGACAAAGTAGATGAGCTGATATACCGGGTACAGAATAAACTGATAGTCTTTAATTTTAAATATTGAGTTTAGATCGAATGTGATATCGCGAAGATCCTCTGCCCACTCACCGAGCTTAGATGCTACGAAGTCGGAGTTGATAAAGAAGAAGTCGGTCTCATTGCCCATACCGGTCAAAACAGCGTTGGCAATAAGGACGAATACATAGTAGCAGAAGAATGCTGTCAGAGAGTAAATAAACTGCTTCATCTTCGGGCGAGGGAATATTCCGAGCGACATAATGAGAATGGGAAGCAGAAGCGCAATATAGTGGTTCAGCCAGAACTCCATCGTACGTATAGCAAGCCAATTTGCACCGTCGGTGTTAGGCATTATCATCGCCAAGAATGCTCCGAGCACGTTGATGAATATGGTAAAGTAGTAGAGCTTCTCCATCCTGAATATCAAAACGAGAGGGAGAATGAACATTGCAGTATTGCAAAGGTGCAACGGCCAATTAGCAATGTGCAGGAAGGTTGAGAAATCGTACTTAAAGCAGTAGCTTATCATCGTTGCCAAGCTGATGAAGATAAGCGCGTATCTTCTCTGCTCGTACTTGCACCTTGTGAAAAGAAAATGCACGGGAAGGGCGAAAAGGAGCGATCCGTAAAGGGCGAGTCTGTGATAAATATTAAAATCGTCAATTTTTATCGCGTCGTTGCCGAGCCCGAATATGCACTGCGGAAGCCACGCGGGCACAGTGATAAACAGCATGCCGATAAATATAAATGCCGTGGTAAGCCACTGTTTTTTTGTTTGTTCTATCTTAACACCGTCAAGAAGGTGTATAACCGCAAGTCCAAGTCCGACACCAAGCTCAAGAGCAAATATGAGATTGCGCCAATGGAAGCCGTCTGCAAGCTGTCCATCCATTGCGCGGTTAAGCATCGGAAGTGCGATTATCGAAAGCATGTACACCAAAGGTGTAACGTAGCGGATGATAGGTGTCACTCGAGGTATATGCTTTTCAAAGAAAGCGTATGTGACCTGAGCAAGCTGCACTGCATATATAAGCCAGATAAGTACTGCCGACATAAACGCCAATCCGCTTCCCTGAGAACCGAAGGGCGAATAGTTATTGAGACCTATCGTATTTTGAAGCGCGTACTCTCCGCCAAATGAACGTACAAAGAATAGCAAGCCGTATATTATTGCCACAAGCTGTCTGTTATTAAATTTTGGGATAAGATCCTTTCCCTTCAAAAAATAAAGCGCAGCAAATACGCCCGCGGCGGTAAATAGCGCCGCAATATAGTAAAGTACCGTCAAGGTGTAGTCCTCCGAATATACTAATAATCTACTTCGTCGTAATAAAACAAAAATAATGGATTTAGCCCATTTTTCGATAAACAAGCTAAACCCATTATAAATAATATATCATTTCTTGTAAAGTAGATTTAATAATACTTCATATTTTTTAAATAACATTTAAGGTTTGTTTTGGAATTTTTGGGTGTTTTTAACTAAGCCCGCCTTCCTCAACAAACTCGGCGAATAGATCTCGTGCATAGATAACCTCTCCAAATCTCGCTACCTCGGTAAGGTTGTTGTAGCGATAGGTTGAGGTATACGTATCGGTCACGATATAGTAGGTTTTGTTAAAATCTATGTTCGATACGTCATTGTCACCGTACGATATGTAATAATCCGAGTTATCCGTAGTGATAAATTTTTCATACAAATCTTTGCCCTTTATCGAGCAAAGCACAATCTCGTTGTCGAACGGAAGAAGCGAATAAATATCAGAATATGTTATTTCACCCGATTTTAAGTTGTACGGGTTTCTCGTACGGATGAATCCGCCGCCAAGGATGATATCGTATTCTTCACCCCATTGTTCAAGACCGTATCTGTAATAAAGATCGGCTACGATCTGCTCTACCTCGCTGTCATCAAGGTATTTTGAGTTGATTCCAAGAACACGGTATGCATCGTTTATTACGTCGGCATACTTTTCAAGCAGAGTATTGATGAGCGAGCTTTCAGCCGCGCTTCCGTATACCGAAGACTTAATTATCTTGGGAGAAAGTACCGACTTATTCTCGTTTGCCGTGTTGTAATAAAGCTTAGCAGAAGACAAGCTTTTGTTCTCTCCTCCGCCCTGTAAGTGATACACGCCCCTGCTGTCGGAGAGAATATAGGACTGATGAGTGTGAGCCTCAAAGACGATATCAACGTAGTCGCGCGAGAGCTCGATATCATAGTAACCCGCAATAGCATTGTCATTAACAAACTTGGTGCTGCTCGAGCTTGAGTCGTATCCGTCATGGATAGAATAAACTATAAATTCAACGCCCTCGGACTTAAGCCTGTCTGCCTCAGCCTTAACAAGCTCGGTAAGCTCGTCGCCAACTTTGAAGTAAAAATCACCCGAAACCTCACCCGAGATCGAAGAATAACAATCACCTATCGCACCGATAATGCCGATCTCAATGCCGCCGCGGCTGATAACGACCGAGGGTGTGGCGTACTCTGCCCTCTCATTCGTGCTTTTGTCATAGACGTTTATTGCCAAAAGCGGAAACTCCGCAAGCTCGGAATTTGCGTATATGTATTCCTCCGACCAATCATATTCGTGGTTGCCGAGAGTCATTGATACAAATCCCATCTCATTCATCCAATCGGTTATAAGCGCGCCGTGTGTAAGGTTAGACTCCGAGCTACCCTGCCACATATCACCCGAGGAAAAAAGAATGGAATTCTCGTCCATCTCGTTCTTAAGATAGGTGGTGAGTCCGCCTATGCCGGGCTGAGAATTGCTTTCCTTCACCTTGCCGTGAAGATCGTTTATTGCAAACAGTTCAATTATAACGATTACGTATTCACTGCAATCGTCACAATATCCGTCATCATCACCGTCACGGTGAGTTGTACACTCGGTATCATCCGAATCGCCCGTGCCGGGGGTATCTGTACCGGGATTATCTGTGCCGGGATTATCTGTGCCGGGATCGGTTATTCCGGAATCCGGTACACCGGAGTTGTCACCGACATTGCCATTCAAAAATTTACATCCGCTAAGGCAGAATGCAATGACGAGTAGTAATGCAATCAGTTTTTTCATTATTCTCTCCTAAATAAAAAAGGACTCGTTTTACGCTCCGCACGTAAAATGTCGCACAAAATGTTACACGATTATTTTACAGCATCTCGCGCTTATTTTCAAGTCCTTTTTATAAATTAAGTGTTAACTTTGCTTTTAGATGGTTATCTTGTGTATACCGGGAGAGAGTGTTTTCTCATACTCACCGACAACGAATCTCGCCGTCGTGTTAGTCGGTACGGTGACTTCATACTCAACGCCATCGGGTGTTCTTCTCCATTTTGATTTTACAGCACCGTATATGCTGACGTACTCACACTCGGCGTGAGTGATGCTTCCGCCAACCTTAGGTGCGATAAGGAAATTACGCTCTCCAACTATGTTGATACCGCACATTTCGGCAAAGAGCCACTCACAAACAGCGCCCTTTGAATAATGGTTAAGAGATGCAATTCCGCGGCTTTCCGTAGAGTTACCCTCCCACGCTTCCCAAATAGTGGTTGCACCCATCTTTGGCATAAAGAGCCATCCGGGCATTTCCTCGTTTTCAAGTAAGCGATAAGCGTATTCTACATTGATACCTCCGAGAACATATAGGATAAGCGGAGTTGAAAGAAAGCCCGTGCCAAGACGCCAGCCATAATTGTCAAGTGCCTTAATAAGTCTGTTCTCTGCATACTCTTTTTCCTCACCGTCGAGAAGTCCAAAGTACAGCGGACGAACAAGCTCTGATTGTCTATCGGTATTAAGGGGATATTTTTTCCCCCTTCTCAGTGCCTGATATCCAAGCCTAAGCTTTTCAGAATATGCCTTGTATTTTTCTGCGCAATCTCCTTCACCAAGATGCTCACATATCTCGGACATAAGAGAGAGGACGTAGGAGCCGTATGCGGTGGATGGCTCGGGCTTTGGAGAAACGAAATCCGTCCAATTCATAGGATGAACATCATCCGGCTCTGCCCACTCACCGTATGCCTGACCGTAATTGAGAATGTGCTTTTTGTTTGGTCCGACCGCACCCGTGGGAAGCGACGTGGGATAGAATCTGCCGATTTTCCACACCGTGTAATCGGCATACTTTTTCATATTGACAAGGTTTTCGGTAAGAATTCTCTCATCCCCAAAAAGCTTCCACATTTTGTAGGGAATGATGATTTCCGCATCCGCCCAGCCTGCGCATCCATCCATGTATGACATATAAAAATCAACACCGCCATAAGGGGATATCTGTAGAATTTTTCCGTTCTTTCTCTGATCGTCACCCATCATACGAACGAACTTTCTTGCGAAGGTGGTGTAGTCGAAGAAGTAGCCTGCCGTTGTGGCGAATATCTGCGCGTCACCCGTCCAACCATGACGTTCTCTTGTAGGACAGTCTGTAGGAATGTCCGCGTGGTTGTTCTTCGCTGACCAACGGGTGTTTTCGACAAATTTATTTATAAGAGGATGAGAGCAATCAAAGGAGAGTGTGTTCTCCATATCCGAATATACGGCTATTGCGGTAAAGTCCTCGGGAGTCCATTCCATATCTCCTGAAATCTCTATGTATTGGAAGCCGAATATAGCGAATTTTGTTTTATATTCGTTAAGTCCGTCCTTTGCGGTATAGCGAATCTCCTGCTTGGGAGATACGAAATCTCCTTTACGAATCTGAATATTGCTCTGGTCAAACTCGCCATCCCTGTTTATTAGCTCGCCAAAGCGAAGATGGAGAGTCTGCCCTGCCTTTGCATTTATGGAAAATTCCACGTATCCCGCTATGTTCTGACCAAAGTCGAGAACATTTTTACCCGAAGGAGTAGTGATTGATTTTCCTTTAAACCTTTCATGCTCGGTTAAAGCAACATTGTTGGACGCGGAGGGTAAAACGTTGCATTTTGTAATCTTTGCTTTACAATTATAGCTCGGTGACAGTCTTGCATCAACAATTTCGCCATCCTTATTATCTGTAAATCTAATAGGTCCGTCATTTGACCAATCCCAACTTTCGTCGGTCAGAACTGTGGTGACGTTGCCGTCAAAATCCTCAATCTCAAGCTGCATCAAGAGTTTGGTTTCGCTACCGTACTGATTTTTCAACGCCCAGCTACCACAGGAGCCACGATACAGTCCGTCGCCAAGCTCGGCGGTAATAACGTTTTCCCCCACCTTGATAAGATGTGTGACATCATAGGTCTGGTATTGAATTCTCTTTTTATAATTGGTTATACCGGGAGTAAGAACGAAGTCGCCAACTAATTCACCGTTAATTCTCGCCTGGTAAAGGCCGCAAGAGGTGACGTAAAGGCGAGCCTTTTTTACGTTTTTTGCCTCGAAGTCCTTTTTGAAGCAATCTACAGGATATCTCTTTTTCTTGTTTACCTGATAGTTGCCTGTGATCCATTTTGCCTGCCAATCGTTCTTTTCAAGCAACCCCATTTCAAATGAAGACGACGAGGGCTCTCCCTCAATGTCGTTTTCGTCCCAAAGAGTAATGGTGAAATCAACGATTTCTCGGGATTTAAGCTCAAAGGGATAGGTCGCTCTCATAGAGTCGCTTTCAACCTTGCCACTGTCCCAGCCAGAGCTTGCAACTATGCGATATGCGGTTTGCTGTATACCGCCGTCGCAGTTCCATGTGATAAGCGGATACTGAAAATCAACACCGATTGGGTTTGTTAAAAACTCGGTTTTAATTCTTATAGCTTTCATTTCTTTGCCCTTTTATCAAGATACTTTTGGTTCTCGGTATCAAAATCAAGACCGCGCTTTGCACATTTTTCTTTTAGATCGGCAATACGTGCTTCCTCGGCAAGTCTCGCGTTTTCTTCCTTTTCTCTTTCCTCGAGTTCCTCGGGAGACACCCATACATCTCCTCTTGCTTCTGCAGCTGCCTTATATCTTGCTCTGATTTCCTTCTGCATATCGGGGAGCTTCTTCTCAAGATCCATAAAGACAAGAATAAGGATAATAATTCCGTACTCAATGGCAGGAACGGCATACTTGATGAAGTAGAGCCAATTTACAACTCCGTCGGGCTGAAGAGTATCAAGGATAGGATCATAGCCGTTCATCTCAAGTCCCGTCTCATAAACACCTGCGAAAACACCTGTTACAAGGTTAACAACGCACATAATGATTGCCATAGACACAGTACCCTCGGGACGGAAGCCCTTGTTGTACTCAACCTCATCGTTCGCTGCATTGATAAGCGCGCCGAGAATATAGATTACGGGCAGAGTACCCATATTGAAAATAAAGTTGCCTGCTATCGCACCTATAAAGTTGGTGGTAGAAAGGAATCCAATAAGACAACCGAGAATTGCAACAATGCTGAACGCCATAGTAGTTTTACGGATAGTGAATTTCTTGCAAAGAGGATACACAATAAGAATACCAAGTCCCATAGGAACACCCGATGCAATAGTGTAAAGAAGGTTAATGCTATTGTCTGCGGTAGCACCAAGGATAATTGTACAGAAATTGGTGTTAAGGTTATAGCCTGCGAGATTGTTTGCTATGGTCATAGTCACTGTAAGTGCAGTTGCCATAAGCCAATACTTGCTGTTAAAGAGAGCCTTTATCTGTTCAAGTGTAGAAATACTTGCATTTTCGCTCTTCTTTGACACCTCGCCCTCGGAGGTTACTCTCTCCTTAGTATAGTAATACTGAATAAATGAAAGAGGTACTGAAAGCGCCGCAAATGCACCGATCAGACCTATCCAGTTTCCTGCGGGATGGTTGTGAAGCATAGTGTAATAAAGTACCGAGCCAACCGTAAGTGTTACCGCAGTACCAACAAGCAAAAAGCTTGACATTTTTTCAAAGAGATTAACGAGGTTTCTGTCATTTTGACTTCTTGTGCAAAGGGTAAACATATGCGTTCTGAGTGCGAGAAGCTGTGCGCCGAATCCGTTATAAAGAATGTTGAATATGTATATCCAGACAAGCTTTGCCACGTTTGGCATATCGGGTATAAAGAACATAAAGAAGCCCGATACAGCGCTTAAAAGACAACCTATAAGAATAAGAGGACGAACTCTGCCAGCCTTTGACTCGGTATGCTCAACCACATAGGCGATAATGATACCCGAGAGAATACCAATAGCCTTTGTCACCCATGTCATAACGAGATAGCTGCCCGAGCCGAATATACGGTCAATGTAGAAAATCTCGGTATAGTAAAGCTCTGCAAGCTGATTTACCACAGCCACGAATGCGAGAATACCAAAGGGACCGAGAAGGTAGCCGAGAAGCTTTTCCATCAATGTCATTGATGCAGTTTTAATTCGGCTGTTCATTATAGGCTTATCAAACAGTCCGCCCGAAAAGAATTTTATTTGTTTTTTCATTTTATATACCTCTTACTTTTTCATCATAGCGGCAATGCCCTTAAAGAATTTGCCGTTTGCCATAAGCAACATTCCCCGGGCGAGTGACTCACCCATCATACCGCCGCTGTTTATGACAGCACTGCGCATAGGACAGTCAACCGCGCTTGTGATCATCATCTTGTATGCGGGGTTTGACATATCCTTCTTACCGTCAATTCCCTTGGAAACAATAGTCTTTGTTACAAGATATTGTATTTTCATCATTAGCGAATACTTTTTCATCTCAAAGCAGGAGTTATCCATGGTGAACTCGCCTTTTTTCGGCTCTTTGGAAAGAGGAACGATGTGTCCCATAAGCCCTTCCCATTCCTCGCGAGTAGGTGTTCCCTTTAAGCTATGATACCAGCTACCGGGACAACTTGACTCTATACTCTCGCCGGGAACCGTAATCTTTTCACAGAGCCTTATATCACGGCTTGACGATCCTACCTCGATTACGTATTCTCCGCCCGGAACTTTCCACCCATCCTTCCAGATGGTAAAGCTGCGCTCGTCAAGAATAAAGCTTACTTCCTTTTCTTCTCCCGGTAATAGGTCTACCTTTAAGAAGCCTTTAAGCTCTCGCTTAGGACGAAAAACGCCATCTGTTTTTGGAGCAACATAAAGTTGGACAACCTCCGCGCCGCGAACTAATCCCGTATTTTTAATACTAAGATTTACATTATTCCCATTTATCTGCATTTTCGAATACTCGAAGCTTGTATATGAAAGTCCGTGTCCAAAGGGATATCTTACCCTCACACCTGACTTGTCGTAATAGCGATAGCCAACGTAAACGCTCTCGCGGTATTCGGGATCCCTTACGCCGAAGGTATCGCGGCAGATAACGTCATCATAGCTGACGGGCCAAGATTCGGTAAGCTTGCCCGAGGGGTTCGCATTGCCCAAAAGCAGATCTCTGATTGCCTCGCCGCCCGCCTGCCCGGGCAGTCCCATATACAGTATAGCCCTAACCTTATCCGCGAAGGGCAACTCCATAACCGAACCGCCGAGAAGAACAACGACGGTGTTGGGATTTATGTCAGCAACCGCATTTACAAGTGCGATGTATCCGTCCGGCATACGCATATGGTCGCGGTCAAACGCCTCCGATTCATAGCTATCGGGCAGACCTATAACGAGCACCGCAGTTTCTCTTTCCTTTGCCATGGATTCCGCTCTTTTTATTTCATCTATGCTGACGTTTCCAACTTCGTCACCGACGTCACAGAAAATCGCAGTGGGCATAGCGTCACACAAGGTTGAAAGCTTTGTAGGATTGATATGGCTGCTGCCCGATCCCTGATAGCGAATATTTTTTGCCATAGAACCGATAATAACGCAGTTTTCCTCCTTAAGAGGAAGTATTGCGCCCTCGTTTTTCATCAGAACGGCACCCTGAACGGCAACTTCCTTTGCGAGTGTGTGGTGAGCTTCAAAATCCACCTCACACTTTTCTATTTTTGCACTTCGTTCTACCAAGTGAAGTATCCTTTCAACAGAAGCATCGATAAGCTTCTCATCAAGCTCTCCGCATTTCACCGCTTCAAGCGCTGCGCGGTGCATATAATCTGAGCCGCCGGGCATATTTAGATCGCAGCCCGCCTTGAATGCTTCAATTCTGTCATTGAGTGCGCCCCAGTCGGTTATAACAAGGCCGTCAAAACCCCAATCATCGCGCAGAATATCGGTAAGGAGCATTTTGTTGTCGCTTGCGTGAGTGCCGTTAATCTTGTTGTAAGAGCACATAACCGTTGTGGGCTTGCCTTCCTTAACGGCAGTTTCAAAGGGTGCAAGATATATTTCTCGGAAGGCTCTCTCGTCAAGTCGGCTGTCACCGTTCATTCTTTTGTACTCTTGGCTGTTGACGGCAAAGTGCTTTACGCTTGTGCCGACGCCTACGCTTTCGGTTCCGCTTATAAATGAAGCTGCCATCTTGCCGGCAATATAGGGATCCTCGGATAGATACTCAAAATTTCTGCCTCCGAGAGGATTTCTCTTAATATTGCATCCCGGTCCGAGCACAACGGATACGCCAAGAGCCGCCGCCTCTTTACCGATTGCCTCGCCCTCGCGGTAATAAAGCTCTCTGTTCCACGTAGCACCTGCGGTTACCGCAGCAGGAAAGCAAGTAGCAGGGACAGACCTATTGATACCTACCATATCCGTCTCTCCTATTTGACAGCGAAGTCCGTGAGGACCATCACTTACCGAAATAGAAGGAATGCCGTATTGCTCCATTGCCTTTGTGTGCCAAAAATCCGCACCGGTACAAAAGGATATCTTATCCTCAAGAGTCATACTTTTTATTATTTCCTTAATATTCATACGCCCTCCTATAAATAGTTTATATTTTAATTATAGCACACAGATTTGCATTTTTCTTGCATTTTTGTACGTTTTATGATATAATTGTTTTATATTATTAAAAAATCCTTTTTAAAAAAGGGGTAAACGATGAAAAAAACAGATATAGAATACGTTACAAAATCCATAGGTGATCTTGCCGGTGTGCCTGTAAGGATATACAAGGGCACGGAGCTAACGTTCTTTCACTCGCTGCAGGACTTCCCCAAAGATCCGATCAAGCCATATATCGAGAGCGTACTGGATATAGGCGGGAGTGTCGGTTATTTTGTCACGCCCTACTTTAACTATTACGGAGTTGTAAGATCGGGAAATAGAGCGGTTGTTATAGGTCCGTCAAGACAAACGCCGATGAATGAGAAGGATCTAAAGGAGCTTGCCTTTGCCTGCGACGTTGATGCAGAAGATACCGAACGGTTTATCGCGGCTATGAAGGGACTTGTACAGATGCCACTCGAAAGTATACTGCAAATACTCTGCACCGTAAACCACGTCTTAAGCGGTGAGAAGCTATCAATACACGACGTGGCAATCTATGACCTCGGCGAAGGCTTTGACAGAGAAATTGAAACGGAGCTTACAGAAAAGCGCGAGGGCACCGAGATAAATGCGGATGCAGTACACAATACCCTTGCTGTCGAAACACATCTTATGGATATGGTAAGCCGCGGTGACGTTGCCGCTCTGACCGAGTGGGCATCGGAGGCTCCCGCGGTACGCGGCGGAAGACTCGCAGATGATGCGGCAAGGCAGATGAAAAACACCTTTATAGTCTCCACCACCCTGACCTCGCGTGCGGCAATACGCGGCGGAGTAGATGCAGAAGAAGCACTCTCCCTCTCGGACTCATACATAAGAAAATGTGAGATAATGTCCACCGCAGAACAAATAATCAACCTGCAGTATCATATGGTGCTTGACTACACGCGGCGTGTGGAAAAGCAAAGACAAGGCGATAACCCCTCTAAACTTGTAAATGATGTTGCAAGATACGTGCGTGCCAACATTTCAGGCAGGACAAGCGTTGAGGATATGGCGAGATCGATGTTTATCAGCCGTACTCACCTTGCCGCGAAGTTTAAGAAGGAGTCGGGTATGACTCTCACCGACTTTATCCTCGCTGAAAAGACCGAGGAAGCAAAAAGGCTGCTGAAATATACGGATAAGAGCTTGCTTGCTATCAGCGAGTATCTCGGTTTTTCCTCGCAAAGCCACTTTACAAAGGTGTTCAAAAAACACTCGGGTAAAACTCCGAGTGAATACAGAAGCGCTAAAAAGGCTGAGCCGTGCTAAATAAAGCCTTCGACTCAGCCTATATTCATATGCGTTTTAAAAATTAAAGTACGTCCTCGGTAGTGAGATCTCTGCAGGATCTGAACTGGTAGATCATAGCGATGATACCGAGAGGAATGCCGACGAGCGTAGCAAGGATCATCGTCTCGAAGTCATGGCTAACAAGGAACGCCGTATAGATCGCCGCATTGGACATGCCACTAAAGGATGATGAAATTATGTAGAAGGGCTTAAAGAGCTTACCGTAGAAGAGCTTTGCGAAAAGAATAGCAAACGCTATCGAAAGAATGAAGCAAATAAGCGCGCCCACGCCTTCAAGACCGATTGTTAAGGAAGAAATAATAACGCCGATCACAAATCCGAAATATCCGCCAAGGAAGTAAACGAGGTACTTGTAGAGCTTAACTGCAATCAGGGCGAAAATTATAGCGCAAAGTATACCAACTACGATAGAAAGATCAAAGCCGGGAATGAGATCCTTAAGTCCGAGACCGAGAGTCGACGAGCCAAATTGGTATCCCGAGGAGAAAGCGTTTATAGCAAGCAGGGGCTTCAGGTATTTAAATCCAAAGAATGCGCTCAAAACAGACAAGACTATCGACGCTATAAGAGTCGGCGTATCCATGTAAGAGAACATACTCATAAACATTTCTTCAAACATTTCTAAACCCATAATTATTCCTCCTTGATTTGTTTTACGGTACCATTATATCACGGTACTTGAAAAAATGCAAGTAAATTTCATATATTTCTTGACGAAACGGTGAAAGAATGGTAAAATGAAGAAAAACAGTTCACGGAGGCAAATAAAATGTGCGCAAGACTTAAGACGGGTATAACGAATACCTCGTACGGAGTATACGGATTTGAGGGCGCAATAGCGAAAATAAGCTCACACGGGTATGACTGTATAGACTATCAAGGCTTTGTGAATATAGAAACCGACTTCTTTAATTTACCGCTTGACGAGTTTAAAGAGGTACTGCTTAAAGAAAAGGCTCTCTTCACTTCTCACAGCCTCAGCGTATCGCAAGCTCACGCTCCGTGGAGACATCCTGTGCAGGATGCAACCCCCGAGGGCAGAGCTATGTGGTGTGAAGCAATGAAAAAGGCGATATACGGCACTCACGTGCTTGGATGCCATCGCTTCGTCGTACATCCTCTTATGCCCTATTTTGATACAGATAAAAATCCTGACGAGGTATGGGAGCTTAACCTTTGGTTTATCGGAGAGCTTGCAGATTATGCCAAGGAATACGATGTAACAGTATGCGTCGAGAACCTCCCCTTCCCAAAATATCCCTTGACAACCGTAGAGCAGGTATGTAAGCTTGTAGATGCTCTGCAAAGAGAAAATCTTAAAGTCTGCCTTGACACGGGTCACGCCGCTATTTTCTTCGGCAAGGACGTAAGTGACGCAGTAAGATTTATTGGAAATAGGCTGGAGGCGGTACATATCCACGACAATATGGGCAAGGAGGACGAGCACCTCATCCCGGGTGACGGTATCATCGATTGGAACGGCTTTGCAGAAGCTCTTCGTGAGATCGGCTTTGACAAGGTCATTTCGCTTGAAACGAGTGCAAAACATAGCCTTTACCCCGAGGACGTGTGGAATAATCGAGAACTTATGCTTGCCAATATCGCGAAGGATATCGCAAAAAAGGTAAGTAGATAAAATAAAAAAAACATCCCCTTAGAATAGACACTTGAAAGAGTTTTTCAAGACTATCTAAGGGGATTTTTCATCTTATGGTTTTTTTATTTATATTTTTGTGTAAATATGATCTGTCTCTGAAGAGAATGTATCAGCATTCGATTTTGGATTGGTAAATGATGTCTCAACATCTCCCCACATTGTTCCTGCGTAATACTTCCACCCCGTAGGTGACTCAAAGATGATCTCCTCAAGGGAGTCGCATCCAATTGTGAAGCCGCCTTTATAAATCTCTGTTACGCTTTTTGGAATAGTAAGCGTGGTTATTGCAGTGTAATTGAATGAACCCTTATATACTTTTGTAAGAGTAGAGGGTAAGATTATCTCAGAGAGATTCGTACATCCATTAAAGCAATCCTCACCTATTACGGTAACTCCCTCTGGTATTGTAATTGTCTGCAATGACGTACAGTTCTGGAAGGCCTTGTTACCAATATTCTTAAGGCTTGAGGAAAATGTTATGTTCGCAAGCGCGGTACAACCTGCAAATGCATTATAACCGATATTGACTACCGAATTGGGAATGGATATTTCCTTAAGAGCGGAACAACCCCTAAATGTGTAATCACTAATTTGATCTATTTGACATTTTAAATCGATATTCTCAAGTGAAGAACAACTTGCAAATGCAAATTGCTCGATAGTTGTCACATTTTTGGGAACTACTGCGGACTTAAGAGATGAGCAACCGTAAAATGCATAAGCTCCGATAGTAAGCAGATTATCAGCAAGCGTTATCACTTCAACCGATTTGAACCCATAGAAAGCGTAATCAACGATCTCGCTTCCAATAAAGTTGACAGTTTTAAGCGTATAAGGAATATAGTATGTTTTCTCGTCTTTATAGTTTCCTGTTTTGGATATTTCCGTTGTATAGCTTCCCGCAAATTCGGTTGTACCAAACAGATTGTATGAGGGTACTGAAACCGTGATACTCTCAAGAGCCTGACATCCGGAAAGAACTTCACCGCCCGTGCTAATGCTGTTACTAAGGAATTCTGCATTTTTGAGAGACGTACAGTTTGCAAAAGCTTTGTATCCTACGTGTTTTACGGATTCGGGAACTGTTACACTAACAAGAGAACTACAACCGTGGAAAGCGTAATCTCCAATAGCGGTTACAGTTTCGGGAATGGTTATTGCCTTGAGTGATGAACAGCCGGAGAACGTACCGTATGGTATAGCTTCAATAGGACATTTGATTTCAACACTTTCAAGAGCCGTGGACAAGCCGAATACCGACTTGCCTATTGACGTTACACTTGCGGGAATAACTATAGACTTCAATGATGTGCAGAAGCTGAATGCTACATCCCCAATCGAAACAACATTATCACTAAGAGTTATCGTTTCAACAGATTTAAGGTCATAAAATGCATAGCTCATAACTTCATCTCCAATGAAGTTGATAGTTTTGAGCGTTGAAGGAATGTAATATGTATGAGAGTCTTCTACATTTCCGCTGTATGTGAGATTTGCCGGATAACTTCCGTAATATTCAACTGTATCGAAAAGATAATATATCGGGAAAGACAAGGTAAGACTCTCAACAATTTTGTTTCCTGCAAGTATACCCTGTGCAACACTTGACTGATTACAAAGGAATGCTATGCTTTTAAGTGACTCACAGTCTACAAAAGCATCATACCCGAGAGTTTGTACATTTTTCGGTATAACTATCTCAGCAAGCGAGGTGCATCCGACAAATGCGCGATACCCTATTTCGCTAACAGACTCAGGGATAAGAATTTCGCTAAGAGAAGTACAGCTGGCAAATGCGAGGTTGCCAATTACAGTTAGCGTGGTAGGAAGGTTTATCTTCTTAAGAGAAGAGCAACCACTCAACATACTACTTGAAATAGAATACAATGACTTAGGCAATACGATCTCTTCAGCAGAAGTACATTCCTTAAACGCGCCCTCGCCGATATATGTCACCGAATCGGGAACAACAATTTCTGTCAAAGAAGAACAGCCTTTAAATGCCTCCGAACCGATACTTGTCAACCCATCGGGAAGAATTATACTTTTAAGGTTTGTGCAGCCGCTAAACGCTTCATCGCTAATACAAGTGATGTTATCATGCAAAACAACACTCGTTATCCTATCATTTTCCATGAATGCTCTCGCATCAATTGCTGTTACGGGCTTACCCATATACGTCTCTGGAATTACTACTTCGCCAAAAGCATCTTCTGTAATTGTAACGCTGTAATATTCGTTATCAACAAGATTGAGATTAAGACCGTTTCTGTTTGCAACATCTATGTCGCGTATATACTTTGCAACAGTTAAGACGGCAAGTATTCCTATAACTATCGCAACCATTAGGATACACCTACGAAAACGTTTGCGTCTTAGGGCTTTCTTCTTATTTTTCGCCGCCTTTTCACGGCAAATCTCCAATCTGTCTAAACTATCTAAGTATGACCACTGCACAATTTTTTCAAAATGAAAAACCGCACTTTCATAAGATTTATTATTCTGAGCCTTAACGCCTGAATCATAATGTATCTCGCAGTATTGATTTTTGCATTTTTCATAACGCATTTGGGAATCTTTATAGGAGGGAATCTTCTCATACTCTCCCATCGCGCCCAAAAGATCTAAGTAATCCTCGTCTGCCGGCTCTTCCAAAGAACGAGCATACTGATAGATAGATTCTATATGTGCATCTTCTGCTGCCTTTCTTGCCTCTATAGCAAGACGCGCGGAATCCTTGTAACCCTGACACTCCTCGAACATCATTGCTACTTCACAAAAGTCCTCAACATCGGTAGCGGTATTTCTCAGCCTCAATGCTCTGTTGTAAGTATTTTCCGTGACGTATCTTGTAAGAATATCCTTATATTCCCTGTCGGCAAATCTCATAGCCCTTTTGAAGTTCTCGTTGTCACTTAATCCGGGCGCATTTACATCTATGAGCTCCCATTCGTGCTTTAACTGCAGGTCAATAAGAAGTAAAGCGATATACATCTTTGCATTATCGGGAGTATATTTAAGTACTTGATTGCAAATTGGCTGTGCCTTCTGATATTCTCCGTTTGATATCAAATCTAAAACACGCTCTACCATTGAGTCTACCAATTCGCTCGAACTCTGTAAGACTACAGGCCTTGTTACAATCTTTTCTATTTCAGCAGGCTTGCTTTCTTCCTGCCTGTTGATCAGTTTCTTTACCGCATTGACAATGTCAACCATAAATCCGATAGATGAAAGATCTATCGCTTGCAGGTGAGAAAAATCAATAGGCAGATCGTAAGCATTCATATTTTTATAGGCAGGAATGAGAGTTTTCTTATTATCAGAATCCTTTGTAAGAGCAAGGAATCTGCTCCACTCGTTCTTTACCCACGCCGCATCAAAATACTCCGGCTTAGTACCCAATGTAATCATTACCTTTGAGGAATTGAGGGCGGCAAATATGTACGGCTCATAAGAGCTTCCGTATATGTTGCTAAGTGTGATTTTTGCGTAGAACACTTTGTAGCCTTCACGGGTAAGCTCATTATATATTTGGTTAGCGATTACCGAGTCCTCGGTTCTTTCCCCATTGAAATCCGTCTCTTTGTAGCAAATAAAAACATCAAATGGAGCTTCTTTTTTAGAAATTTCGAGGATCTCCTTTTGTATTCTATCTATTTCCTGAGCATCTTTCTCATATACAGGTCGCTGGATTGGATCTGCATATTTTACCGCAGACTTATAATCCTGATCAGCCAGCACAGAAGTGTATTGAGTGCGGTTTACCGTAATGCATCTCTTTGAGGATGCAGCATCCTCAACATATTCTATACCGTACTTGCAAAGAAGAAGAGACCAATACGCCTCAGAGTCCTCGGGTGTTTCATTCAATATCAAATCATATATTCCCGCAGCCTTGTCGTAATCTCCGTTGAGTCGAAAATGATTGGCACGCGAATAAAGATTTGCTATATTGTCGCTTACCATTCTTGGCAGCGTTTGAGTCATACCGCAGTATTCACAGGTCACAACCGCTTCATTTGACTCAATGTTAAGTTTTGCACCACATATTTTGCAATTGAAAAATGACATATCTTAAAATCCTTTTTGATTGTTTATTATTGGACAGCTCCTCAGTGCCTCATCTTTTCGGAAATATAAAATGATAAGCCTGTTGCTCCGCCTATAATGATAAATAAATAAATTACGGCGTAAATGATGATTGGTCCGATCCAACCCCAACCGTATTCATACCTTTGAACCAAACACGTGACTAACGTCTCAAGTGCGGTTACAATAAAAGCCGGCAAATATCCTCCTATCAACAATATTGCTACGCAAGTAACAAATACAATCACAACGGGACCTACAAAGTATAGGAAGGGAAAGTCGCACGCTCTTAATGTTAAAATTAAGAGAAGCACACTCAATGCAATAACAGAGCCTAAAATTATACCTTTCTTTTTTACTGCTGCACCGCGCTCTTTATTCCATGTCTCCCGGGACTTTTCCCTCTGTTCCTCTTCTACAATTTTTATTTCCTCAAGCTTTTCGGAATACTGGTTTACCAGATCATCCGCATCCTTCCACCCGGAGATGGATTTCAAGAGTTCTATCGATTGTCTGTAATAATAGGAACTTTTATTGCGCGCTAAGTGTTTAGCATGCTCGTATATGCAGTAATTTTTAAGATTGTAACGTTCCTGTGAGCATTCCTCCAAAATTGAATCTGCGTTCTTATATCCGGGAATTCGAGATAACTGACAGATTGCAACGTCGTACATCTGTTCGTTTTCTTCGACTTTTTTCATAATGCTGTCTAAATTAGCGGTACAATCAATACTTGCTATATGATTCATAATACCGATGCTGTAACGATAAACCCATTCACAAGCCACAGGAAGTATTCTGTTTTTCATTTCGTCATCCGAAAATTGCATTAATCTCTCAAAGTGTACACTGCGAGAAAAATCCAATCTGCTCTCACAAAGACTTTCGGGTGTTCTTGCACCGTGCTCAATCATAAGTTTGCCAAGATAAGCCTGATCACACTCGGGATAAGCATCCAATATTTTTTCGCAGCAGCCATCAGCACTCTCAAAATTTCCATCCTCGAGTAAAATAAACATTCTTCTGATAAGAGCATTTATAGAATCAGGATAAGCCGATGTCGCAGCTGAATCATTGATATCATTAAACGACGACATATCTAAAACTCCTTAAATTGTAAAGTTTGGTTGATAATTTAAATGTTTTTTATTTCAAAGCCTTGGTTTTCTTATTTCTCTCTGCGAGAAGTATAGAAGCTTTATCACAAAGTTCTGATGCAAGAAGATAATCTTTTTTCACAAGAGCTTCATCACATATAGATATGGTGTAAGCAAGTTCCTTCTCAAGCTCAAAGAGTGCCTCCGCGCTCATAGGATCACTATACCTAACCGCCTCTGCAAGTTTTTTGAGCTTAGCAGAAAGCTCTTCGTCATCACACTTTTCTGCAAGCATTTCCGCATCTACGCGAA
Organism: Eubacteriales bacterium; assembly: GCA_045634385.1. GTDB lineage: Bacteria > Bacillota > Clostridia > Oscillospirales > CAG-272 > UBA1740. Next base: position 27,196 of record JAZRAE010000114.1, read on the forward strand.
GCAGCTTAGTAAATGAAGTTTTTTCATCTACTCTGTCACCAACCTCGGTTATGGTTTTCTTTGCTATAACACAAGAGATTCCGAATACTAAAAATATAGCGAGGAACAAAAGCTGAACAATAATGGCAATTGCGGGAGAAACTTTCTTTTCAAGAGCTATAAAGATTACGGAAGCAACAAGCTCTGCGATAAAGAATGCAGCCGCATGCTTAACAAAAGGAAATCCGAAAAGCCAATCGCGAAGCTTAAATCCGTTTTTTCCAAGGAGAAGGAAGTTTACAGATACTGCAACAAATGCAAGAATCATAAATGCATAAGAGAACCAAAAAGTTGCGGTATGACCCACAAAACCTGCAGCTACAAAAAGAATGGTGTTATATGTAAAGAAAAGAATAGCAATGATTATTGCCGATAATGTTTTTTTACTGAGATTCATTTTTCCCTCCTGAGGTTATTGTTTTACAATTGTAAAATTAAACTGTCTTTTTACTACCGCACTCGGAACAGAATTTACCGCTGTTGGTTGCACCGCAAGTAGTACACGTCCACGTGCCTGCATTTTTTGTAGAGCCACAGTTTTCACAGAAATTACCCTTGTTGCCACTGTGTCCGCACTCGGGACATGCCCACAGTTCAGCCTTAGGTTTTCCACAACTCATGCAGAATGCTTTTGTGTTTTCACTCTCTCCGCAGGAGCATGTCCAAGTATTGACAGTAGGCGCGCTCTCGGTCTTTTTCTCACCGACAGAATCCACGACGTTCATTTTATCCATCATAGTCTCCGCCATCTTCATCTGTGCCATCATTGAAACCATATCGGATGCAACATTATTAGATGAACCTACATGTACACCGCCGGAAGAACTTCCCATCTTGCCGATACTTTCTGCATATTTCATCTGCACCTCGGCATCAATCTTGTCCTTTCCGGTGTAGCCCTTAGCTCTCATTATCTCTGCCTCGGCAAAACCTTTGGACTTCTGTGCCTCTGCCTCGCTCTGTGCTCTTATCATTCTAAGCTGAGCCTCAGTCTCTGCCTCAACAATCTTTCTTTCACGGGAAGCAACAGCAATATCCTTGCTTACCTCTTCTGCTTTTTTCTTTATGTAAGCACCTGCAATAAGAGCCTTGATATCCTTGAAGTTCTTATCATCCTCAGGAAGAGAAATCGCAGTTACGTAGAATTCGGGAACGGTAAGACCATATTCTTCAAATCTCGCGGAAACCTTTGCTCTAAGTGCTTCGGATATTTGTGACATATAGGAATCAATTTCCAGAATATTAATACCAAGATCCTTGATCGTGCTTGCAAGATAGGTCTTAATTTCAGTCATAAGAGGCGCTCTGAAGAGACTTTGGAGAGTCCTGTGATTAGCATTAGTAATATCGCTGCTTGCATCAACAACATCTTTTCTTCTAATGCCCGATGTCGTTCCAACAAGCTTGATAAGAAGCTTTCTGCCGTCCTCAACCATAAGGTTTGCTTCACCGGATGCTCCGATATCAAGCGGAATTCCCGTTACGGGATCTATAAAACGTACTCTTGTATCAGTTCCCCACTTGATACCCATCTGTACAATTTTGTTGATGAAATACACTTCGCAATGGAATGGGGTCGAACCGGATGCAGGAAGCGAATATGCCTTCTTCAGTCCGGGCACATTCTGCGTATCAAGAGTATATCTTCCGGGTCCAAAGGTATCAAGAGCCTCACCGTTGAGAAGGAATATCGCCTCCTGTGATTCGTGAACGATAAGCTGTGAGCCGTGATTGAAATCTTCCACAGGATGCTTCCATATAAATGTTAAATTATCTCCCTCGTACTTGATAACGCTAACTTTATTATCAGCGACAAGTTCCGACTTCACAACTACCTTTTCAGTTTGGAATAAATGATCGCATACCGGACATTTTGCCACAGGCTTTGCTGCATTGATCTCAATGTGAGAAGCACAGCGCGGACAATCAATCTGGACCATTTTAAATTTAGGCTCACCGGAAACTGCCGTAAGCATATCTACAGCCTTTCCGCAAGCAGGACAATTGTTATTCTTCTTGTTCGCCTGGTCGTAAACAAATACGTTTGAACAATGAGAACAAGTCTTAGATGTAAATCTTGATTTTTCAATGTTAATATCTGCGTTACATACGCCACATTTTATTATTTTCTTTGCAAAAATAGATGTAGAGGCCTTGTTTATAGAGCCACACTTAGGACACTCAATTGAAAACTTTGCCATAATGTAATTTCTCCTTATGAATTAAATAATTAGTCAATTAGCTTTATTGATTTAAGATCTCTTCTCGTCCTTGCATCGCCGGAGAAGAAGGCTATCATAGCCATAAACGTTATCCACGTCATTTGCTGCTTACCTGTTTCTATTAGTGAGTAGGTCTGTCTTGAAATTCCAACACTCTTTGCAAGATCACCTTGCGAAATATGAAGTCTTGCTCGTAATATCGGAAGTTCTTCTGTAAGAATTCTTACATATTCATCGTGCTTTTCTTCAAGATAAATCAATTTTTACACCACTCCTTTCTTAGTATTATCTTCGACAATCTGTCATTTGGTATTTTCATTATACAACTTGTTGTTAGATTTGTCAATATGTAAAGTGAAAAAAATATTTTTTTTTGCATTTTTTGTTTTTGAAGCAGCAATATATCAAACAAAAAAATGGCTATAATTGCCCATTTATATAATAGTATTATGAATCTACTTGATATATATTCATCTACATATTACTACATATTATATCCTTTTAACGTTACATCATATATCTAAACGTATTATATTCTGCGAGTATCGCACCATCACATCGTTATAACAAAAATTCTCCCCCGCTAAATAGCAGGGGAGATACAATTAAATTTTTAAAACACCTTTTATACTTAATTTATCTGCTCGATAAATTGTTTTATAGGAACGGAGGTCATTTTTTTCTCCGATTTTAAATATTTATTCCGTTAAAGCTCATTAGCAATTTAAAATCACTTGATATCAAATACGCTTCTTACGCAAAGCTCGCCTACCTCGCCCTCGATTACCTTAACGCGCTTTTCACCCGCGTTCATATCGAAGAAGTTGTCGGAAAGGATGAAGTCGGAGTCGGGAGAATAGATTTCTACGCTCTTTGCGTATGCAGATGCCTTAACCACGATCTCGTCACCCTCAACGCGGACCTCAAGCTCGGGATCGACGAAGTCGAAGTGCTTGGGCGCGGTAAACAGAACGGTGCCCTCGGATACCACCTCGGAATCAACGATAAGCTCATAGGAGAGGTAGTTGTTCTTGACGTCGGTCTTCTCGTAATCTATCTCATCGAGATGAGTCACGGAGTGAGGATCGATATGTATCGGGAACTCCATACGGGAGATGGGATCGCCGAGGCTATCACGAAGAGTCGCAACTACAGTACCGTCAACCGGCTGTAAGGTATCGTTGGTAACGGAAAGAGTAGCCTTCGTCTCGTAATCATAGTGCCAAGGCTCCATAATAACGTAGGGGCGTGTGGTTTTTTCGCCTATTTCCGCGCAGGAAAGAAGCACGGGAGAGAAGAATCTCTTAGCGTAGTAATGGAGCGCCTTGAGTCTGCCGTAGTAGTCGATGCTCGACCAGGATGCAACGGGCCAAATATCGTTAAGCTGCCAATAGAGAGCGCCCATACATCTGCCACGGTTGCGGCGAAGATGCTCTACTCCGTACTTCATAGCCTCAGCCTGAAGAAGCTGGGATGCGTAAAGCAAGGTCGAGAAATCGGTGGGATAGAGGAAGGTCTGTGAGAGGTAGCTTACTATCTTAGCGTTAGCGCCTGCGTTTCTCTGATGCATCTCCATAACGCGAGAGAAGATGTTTCTGTCCTCGGGGAGAGTCACTGCGTTGATGGTCTTGTCACAGGGGAAGGACTGGAAGCCGAACTCGGAAAGATAACGGAAGTAGTGATTTCTGTACTCGGTGAACGGCTTGTTCTGATGCCAAACGTCCCAATAGTGAGAGTCACCGAAGTTCTCGTTGTTGGGATCGATGAAGCGGCCGAGAGAAACGGGAGAGGTATGGATATAGGGAATCTCGGGGCAAACCGATTTAGCGATATCCGCGATCACACCCTCAAACAGCTCGATGCTGACGGGGATACAAACATTTCTAACCTCCTCGGGCTCACCGAGACCGCAAGCCTCGATCTCGTTGTTTCCGCAGATGATGGCGAGCGATGCGTGGTGGCGCAGTCTGGTAAGATTCTGCGTAACCTCGGTAACGATATCGTCAAGCATCTTTTTATCGGGCATTACGAACGTGCAGGCAAAGGCGAGGTCGAAGAACACGACGATACCGAGCTCGTCGCAAATATCGAAGAAGTAGTCGTCGGGGTAATATCCGCCGCCCCAAACTCTGATGGCGTTGAAGTTAGCGAATACGCATCTCTCGAGCAGCTTACGTGTGCGCTCTGCTGTGCATCTGGAAAGAATGTTATCCTCGGGAACGTAGTCAGCACCCATAGCGAAGAACTTGATACCGTTGCACTCGTGGGTGAAGCTCTCGCCCCATCTGTCCTTCTCGCGAATAAGCTTGAGGGTGCGAAGTCCGACTCTTAAGCTCTTGGAATCAAGGACGGTCTTTTCCTCCTCGTCGATAATCTCCACGGTGAAGGTGTAAAGAGGCTGATCTCCGAGTCCGCGAGGCCACCAGAGCTTAGGAGCGTTGACCTCGGTCTCCTCGTTGGCGGGGAGATAATACTTCTCTCCGTCGGGAGTGATAACGCTTACTGAAACGATGCAATCCTCGTCAGTTACTACACGGGGGGTAACGTAAACCTTTCCGTTATCGTGTCTTTGCTCAATTTTGAAATCGGTAATTCGTGCCGAATCCTTGGTGATGAGAGAAACGCTTCTCCAAATTCCCATATCGGGGAGGAAGGGACCCCAATCCCAGCCGAGCATACAGTGAGCCTTACGGATATATCCGAATCCCTCAAGAGCCTGAAGCGTTCTCATCAAGTTAAGCTCCTTAGCCTTCTCCTTGATGAAGGGATGTATATTTCTGCATATTACGGCAAGATGGTTCTCGCCGTCAAGGAGAGTATCGGTAACATCAAACTCATAGGTGATGTGCATATCCTCGGTGTGAGCAATATGTACTCCGTTAAGGTAAACATCAGCAATTGTATCAATACCCTCAAAGCGAAGAATGTACTCATCTCCGCCTCTTTCAAAATCGAAGCTTCGACTAAACGTGTAATCACCGTGAGTAAGAGCAAGCGCGCCAAACTCGTTATCGCGCCAATAAGGATCTGCGATCATATCTGCATCAAGCAGGAATGAGTAGAGTGAACCCGGGATCTTTCCCTCGCACTCAATGGAGCCTCCCGTCATTTTCCAAATTCCGTTTAGAGATATGCTTTTCATAATTCCTCCGTATATACAATTTCAATATTATCATTTTCTGATGCAACAGAGATTAGATACTCCCTGCCGAGAATATCTACCGTCTGCACTTTGACAGCCGAGTCTATAGTATCAATACGAGTTGGTAAAAGTGCCTCACCGCCGCCCATTTTAAAAATGCTTTCTTTTTTTACCCAAGCCTCAAGCAAAAACTCTTCTCTCTCGCACTCGGATAAATCATCCATTTTTTTCTTTTCGCGCTCGGTTAGTATTTTATCCTTTAAAGAAGGTCTAACGCATCTTTTCATTTCAATATCTACCCCAACAGGCATGTCGGATACCGCAACGCACAGAGCACCATCGGTGTGAGAAAGTGAAAAATAAAAATCGGGACAAGTCCACTTACCATTTACAGTTTTTGTAAAGTTTAAGTTGTCAAAATCTATATTGTAGCTTGTTTTTACAACCCATTCAAGCAATTTCCACACGAGGTATTTTTCGTGTTTAGCCTTCTCGTTCTTACACCTATTGACCTCAGAAAATCTATCCTGCGGATAAAGAGGCACAGATGTATCGGCATCAAACAGCGGGGCATACACAACGAGCGTCTTTTCGTTCTTTTGCACGAAAATCACCTTCCTTTATGCTTGATTATACCATAATATAATTTATTTTGCAATATATTAAGTTTAAATAAATATTTATATTGTATTGAAAACCCTGCCGCTTTGTGATAGAATATAAACGTACACACCAGAACATAAGGAAAAAAGACAGAATGTATAAATATGAAACCCACCTCCATTCCTCGCCAGTCAGCAAATGCGGAAGATACAGCGTGCGAGACAATATGGAGTTTTATAAGAAAATGGGATATGACGGAATATTCCTTACCAACCACTTTATTGATGCCAACATCGGATGCGACAGAACTCTGCCGTACAATGAGCAGATAGAGTTCTTCTTCACAGATATAGAGGAGGGAGAGAGGATCGCCCGGGAGATAGGCATTAAATTCTTTTGGGGCATTGAAACCTCATATCTTGGTACGGATTTTCTCGTATACGGACTCTCAAAGGAGTGGTATCTTCTACATCCCGAGATTATGGAGCTGCCAAGAAAAGAAGTACTTACAATGATGGCAAACGACGGTGCATTAATAGTACAGGCACATCCCTTTCGCGAGGCAAGCTATATTGACCACATAAGACTGTTTCCCTACCACGTACATGCGGTCGAGATAGATAACTGCGGCAACAAACCGTTCCAGAACGAGATGGCAAAGCTATATGCAGATACCTACAATATACATCACTTTGCAGGATCTGACAATCATTTCGCAGGCTTTACAACAAGGCTTGCAGGAATGGGGTTCGACGAGCCGATCGAAAGTATCGACGACTTTATTCTAAAGGTAAAAAACGGAAAAGGTCACACTTTTACCTTGAATAACAACACAAATAAATCATTAACAGAATAAGGAGAAATAAAAATGGGAAAATGGAATCTTGATATACTCTACACCGGCTTTGATACCGAAGAGTATAAAAACGATCTTGCAAGACTCGAGGAACTTATACCCGAGCTGTCGAGTGTGGCAGAAAAAAGCGGCGTCTTATCCCCCTCGGAATTCCTCACCGAATACATCAAAGTAAACGAGGAGCTTTCCGAACTCGTTGAAAAGCTCGCAATCTATGCCAACCTCAGATATTCTGCAAACACACGCGATACCGAAGCGGCTTCAATGCTCGGTAGAATAATGCAGTCTATGAGTATGACCGCAGCTCCCGGCGCAGTTATAGAAAAGGCTATATCCGAAATTGAGAATCTTGAGGATGTGATAGACTCTACACCCTCCCTTCACGAATACAGATATTTGCTCACCAACATTAAGCGTGACTCACGTTATCTTCTCTCGGACAAGGAAGAAACCATCCTTGCCAAGATGGATCTCTCGGGTGCATCTGCGTGGAGCGATCTTCAGAGCAGTCTTACAAGCGGTGTAAAGGTCAAGTATGAGGACAATGAGATCACTCTCTCTGCGGTGAGAAATCTTGCATATTCACCCGATGCCGAGGTAAGACGCAAAGCGTTTGATGCCGAGATCGCTTGTTATGACTCGATTAAGGAAGCCGTGGCATTTGCCCTCAATAGCATCAAGATGCAGGTGCTTACCGAATGTGAGCTGCGCGGATACGAGTCGCCGCTTGCAAAATCGCTCTATCAATCGAGAATGAAGAAGGAAACGCTTGATGCCCTGCTCGGCGCAATGGAGGAGTTCCTCCCCTCGTTCCGCAAGTACCTCAAGGCTAAGGCTAAAGCTCTCGGTCACGACGGCTCACTCCCCTTCTACGATTTGTTCGCGCCTATGGGTAAGAGCGACAAGGTATATTCCGTAGAGGATGCAAAGAACTACTTGCTCGGTATATTTGGCAAATTCGACTCCGAGCTTCACGATATGGTAAAGTGCGCGTTTGAAAACGAGTGGATCGACTTCTTCCCTCGCGAAGGAAAGGTGGGCGGTGCATTTGACTGCGGCGTTCCCTCTGCAAAACAGAGCCGTGTTCTTACTAACTTTGACGGTTCATTCAGCGACGTGGTTACGCTTGCTCACGAGCTCGGACACTCATTCCACGATAGGCAGGTGTTCTGCCATTCCGTACTTAATCAGGGTTATTCAATGCCCGTTGCGGAGACTGCTTCGACCTTCAACGAGGTGCTTGTAATGGAAACTGCGATTGCAGATGCTACCGACAAGGACGAGAAGCTCGCTCTTATTGAAAGCCAGCTTATGGATGCTTGTCAGATCATCGTGGACATCTATTCTCGCTATCTCTTCGAGGCCTCGGTGTTTGCTAACCGTCCTATGGAGTTTATGAGTGCGGATAGAATGTGTGAGCTTATGAGTGACGCTCAAAGACAGGCATACGGCGACGGACTTGACGAGAGTGCTTTGCATCCCTATATGTGGCTTTGCAAGGGTCACTACTATAGCGGCGGTCTCAGCTTCTATAACTATCCTTATGCGTTTGGCGGACTCTTTGCTCGCGGTCTTTACGCTAAGTATATGGATGAGGGTGAAGCCTTTGTAGGCACATACAAGGCTATGCTCAGAGCAACGAGTATAACCGACGTTGAGGAATGCGCCAAGATCGCGGGGGTCGACCTCACCGACAAGAATTTCTGGCGTCAGGGGCTTCAATCCATCGCCGACAGAATTGATGAATTTTGTGAATTAGTAGGCTAATATGCCAATTAAAGTTGACATAATAATTACAAAAGGAGTGCTCTACACATTCGAGCACTCCTTTTTTGCTATGCATAATAAATAGAAAATATAGTTTTGTCAATATCGATCTACGTAAACGTCAAGCAATGCTGCAATTGTCAGATATATCAAATCCGGTATACATAAATACGATTCGCATATATAAAATTTTAAAATCAACGCAAGTATCAGCGGTATGTAAACAAATGCCCTAAAAAGCTTGGGTGCTCTTTTTATTAAGCACATACCAATTACCGGAGGCAATAAAAGTATAAATGGAACTATAGTTATTAATACACCTTTCAAAATATCAGATCCTACTAATATGGGATCACCAATAACGCTAAACCAAAGGATAACACTCCCTAAAGCATTAAGTAATGTTAATCCAAACATTGGCAAAAGCCCTACGGCAACATTAAGACTGAACATCGCAATTCCAAACGCAATCTCAAAATCGCAGTACTTTGACGCGATGGCAAATAGTCCTGTAGTGATAAACGGACCAATCAAGGTGAGAATAAACGCGCTCATCAGAATGGAAAACAGTGCCTTGCAGAATTTACTCATATAATTACGCTCCTTTAGCTTGATTAATCTATTGAAGTTAAGATATATTTTTCTACTTTCTCGGGCACAAGCTGTATAAGGCTCTCGCCCCTTCTTATTTTTTCTCGCACAAGAGTTGAGCTAATATGAGCGTGAGCATCATCACACTTAATAAGCTCTGTTTCATATCCGCCGTGTTTAAGGTTATACTCCGCTTGCTCCTTTTCCCAAGGAAGATCAGCCTCGGTACGGTAACCCTTGACTATCCTGTCAATATCATGCTCTCTCATATAATCAACCACATATCCGAGCGAATAGGATACGAAGACGTTATCAAGATCTTCCGTAGCGAGCATAAGCATAGCGACTCTGTCTTCAAGCGAAAACATATATTCCTTGTTTGGGTTGGTGAATATTACAACATAAACCTCGTCTTCGCGCTCTGCGACACGGCGTATCATATCAACGTGACCGATCGTTACGGGGTCATAGCTCCCAGGCATAATAACACTCATTATTCACCTCTGTATATGAGAATGTTGACCGCAGTTTTCTTTCCGTAGGCTGTGCTTTTTACAAACTCAAATCCTGAAAGGCGGGGATCTGTGACTTCAACCGTTTCAGTACCACTCTCAAGAACAAGAATTGCGCCGGGAATTATCAATTCGGAATCACGAAGACGCATAGCAGCCTCAACACAACACTCCATAGCGTATGGCGGATCGATAAATACAAGATCAAACTTATCTCTGCCGGACGCCTTTCTGATATAGTTTCTGTAATCTGCAACCGAGAATTTCGACTTATCAAAGAGATCAAGCTCTCTTGCATTTTTCTTTACTATCTCCATTGCATCACGTTCCGAGTCAACGAAAGTGACAGACTCCGCTCCTCTTGAAAGAGCCTCAAATCCGAGCTGCCCGGATCCTGCAAACAAGTCAAGCACACGTCTGTTTTCTATATCAAACTGTATAGATGAGAACATTGCTCCCTTGATTCTCTCGGACGTAGGACGCGTTGCATCCCCCTCAAGAGTAATCAGCTTTCTTCCCTTCTTACTTCCTGTAATTATTCTTACCATTTTATTTTTCCTTCTTATCAAAAAATTCTCTTATTGCCAAAGCATCCTTCTCGGATATTCCCTTTATATTTACAAGCTCCTTTGCGGAGGCAATCTTTATTTTAGCGTATGGCATTGCCGAGAGCAGGAGCTTTGCCTTCTTTTTACCTATACCGGTAATTTTGGTTAAGGCTGAATTCGTGAGCTTTTTGCTCTTATCACGAGTTGAATGTTTTATGGCAAATCGATGTGCTTCTTCCTGTAAATTGTAAACAAACGTATACACATTTATCTCTCTTGCTATTGATATTTCATCTTTGCCGTCGGTGATCGCCCTCGTCTTGTGGAAGTCATCCTTTACCATTCCGTAGGTCGGTATATCAATGTCAAGCTCGGATAAAAGCTCCTTTACCGCATTCACGTGACCAACTCCGCCATCAAGCAAAATAAGATCCGGAGTTTCACCAAGAGATGCCGTTCCATCACCGATATGGGCAAGTCTGCGTCTTATCGCCTCACGCATAGATCCGTAGTCATCCTGCCCGTCAGTCGTCTTTATTGAAAATGCGCGATAGTCACTCTTCTTCAGCTTTCCGTCAGAGTATACAACCATAGATGCAAAGATTGATTCATTACCGAAGTTTGATATATCATAAGCCTCTATCCTTTTGGGCGTTTCCGAAAGGCCGAGCAGTTCAGCCATTCTCTTTATACTCTTGTCCTCGCGTTCTATCGCCAGCCTATTTTGTCTTGCGGTCTCCTTAGCGTTCTCAAGAGCCATGTCGCACAGCCTTCTGCCATCGCCGCGTGACGGAATCTTCACCGTAACCTTATAGGGAGCGGAAAGCGTAAGGTACTCCGACAACAGATCACGGTCATCATCGCTCATCACAAAGTCGAGCATAATTTCACGAGGAATGTTACCTGCAGTATCGTAGTAGTCTGCTATAAGTGCCACCGCATCATCCTCAGAATTAAAGTCGGCAAGAGAAAGCACAAATTGGTTTTTATTAACCAAAGCTCCGCCCCGTATGGAAAGCATCGCAAGTACGCTCTCTGTTTCACCGATATACACCGCAAATACGTCGCGCATAACCTTTTCATCGGCTACTACCTTCTGTTTTTCAACCAATGCACACAGAGCCTGTATACTGTCGCGCAAAGATGCTGCACGTTCAAACTCCATTTCCTCTGCGGCATATTCCATATCCCTCGTTAAACTCGACACGGTTGCCTTGATATTGCCATCCAGCACCCATTCCGCACATTTAACAAGGGCTCGATATTCTTCACTCGAAACGCCTCCCGTACAAGGTGCAACACATCTGCCCATATCGCGATAGATGCAAGGACGCTCCTTTCCTATATCCTTTGGAAAGCTCCTGCGACAGGTGTAAAGCCCGAATATTTTAACAACGGTTTCAAGAGCGGTATGAGCCCAAGACGAGCTTTGATAAGGACCAAAATATCGCGCCCTATCGCTTTTTCTTTCTCTCGTGACAAATAGACGCGGATACTCCTCGGACGTGACTTTAATGTATGGGTAGGATTTTGCATCCTTAAGTTTTATATTGTATTTTGGCGAGTGCTTCTTAATAAGCACATTTTCAAGTGTGAGAGCTTCTGTTTCCGTATCGCAGACAATGTAGTCAAAGTCTTGAACAAGGCTCACCATTCTTGCAGTTTTGGCTGTATGGTTATTGCCTGTGAAATAGGTCGTCACTCGGTTTTTCAATTTCTTGGACTTTCCGACGTAGATTATCTCACCGTCGGAGTTTTTCATTATATATACTCCCGGAGATTCCGGCAAGGAATTTGCCTTGTCCCGAAGACGTTCTATTCTTGTCATTCCATACCTCCCTTTTGATAGTGCCTAAAACCGGCTAAGCCAATGTTATTATTGGGTAACAGAATAAATCCTTCCTCTTCACTCGCCCAAAGAAGAAAGACCGCAGTCAACCGACCGCCGTTTTCTGAGATAATTCCTGATTTTTACTCACTTTTCGTCAATTTCGGTTCAACCAAAATGCGACCTATTTATTACAACTCAGGGAATCCGCCGTCAACAAGAGAAGCAAGGCCTTCTACTGCCTCGTTCTCATCGTTTCCGTCAGCGATAAGCGTAATAGTAGTACCCTTTACGATTCCAAGAGAAAGAACACCGAGAAGGCTTTTTGCATTAACGCGGCAATCCTCTTTCTCAACCCAGATGGAACACTTATAGGAGTTAGCCTTCTGAATAAAGAATGTAGCAGGTCTTGCGTGTAAACCAACGCTGTTCTGTATAGTAACGCTACGAGAAACCATTAAATCTGTCTCCTCCGAGAATTTTAGTAATACAAGTATATCAAATTATTCAGAAAAAATCAATACTTTTTACAAAATTAGTTGTGAAAGTTTTACTTTTTACTATATTAATTTTAGGGCAAGATAGACAAACTCATAATTTATCTAACAGTGATGTCAATAGAGGACGAATCCTCTGCACTTCCGTCGCTAAAATATGCAACTCTGTCATCAAACTCCTGCTTTGCAACTCTGAGTGATGCGCTTCCAAGACCAAATACACACCAGAAAAGATAGTACATAGTCATATCCGCCCAAATATAATTGAACGCACCGTATGCCATCAGCATAACCATTATAACTGTAGTATATGAAGAAATTTTGCTGACGTTAGAATTTCTAACATAGGGCTGATAAATTCCTATATGACGTACCCTAACAAGGTATATGAGAGTAAACACAAACAAAGAAATTACACCCGCCTCACAAGCAATTTCGAGAAGGAAGTTGCCGCTGTTATGGTAGTTATAATCCGGAGAGTACTTAATGATCTCCTCGAGAAATGACTCATCACCTATACCTACACCGATAAACAGATTATCCCTCAGCATTTTGAATGATACCTGCCAACGTTGAATCGAGTCAGAAAGACCAAGGGTTTTTACAACCTCATTTGAATAAATTGCATCTCTATACTCACTTGGGATAAATAACAATGCATAGATAATGATCGAGAGAATAAACAAAACAAAGCCCGACCCGTGTCGCAGTTTAGAAGCCTCGAATGCAAGCAATCCCATTATCAAAGCACCGAATGCCCAGAAGCTGAAGGTGAATGACAGTGCAATCAAATTTATAACAGTAATGCATGTGTAAAGAGTTTTTGCAGCTTGGTTCCTTCTAACGTCAAAAAGATATGCCGAAAACGAGATTGACACCAGCAAGAAAATAGCAAGTGTGTACGGGCGGTCGAAGGTAGCAGATACTCCCTCAAATGCTGAAAATCCATTTTGGGATATCTCCCTAACCGACTCTACGATAGCTATTATGGATACGGGTATAGATGAGATAATAACCGCATTGGTAAGGCAGTCAGCAAGACGCCTATTGGTTACAAGGCTGCTCGCGAGAACATATCCCATACCAAGCAGAATCATAACCACGGAGCTGACAAATGACTCTACTCCTTTAACAAAAATACCGCTTATTAAAATACAGAAGAGCATTGCAAACAACAAAGAATCATACTGCTCAAAGAAGTAGACTCTTTTGCCGAGCGCGACTTTGCGGGCGAATGAAATAAGCGTAGTGGCAACAAGTGCTGCAAGAAATATGCCATCTGTATCAAATGAAAGATATGGCATGATAAGGAATATTGAGAAGAATGAAAATTCCGGCGAAAGAAAAGTCAGGAACAGATACATAAACACACCTAAAGCAAGTGCAACTGTCCATAGTGGAAGGAATGCTCCAATAACGGCGAGAACAACTCCAAGCAGAATTCCCACGATAGGTGGCAGACCCCTCTCGTTTTCACTTTTATGCATCCTCTTTATACAGAAAAACTCGAAGAAAATGTAGTCGGTAATCGGATTATTCTGTAAAGCGATGGACAATGGCTTTTCCGAAATCATAAACGGAATGCCAAGTAGAGTTAATGCAGAGCTTATAACGATGACACTTAACGGGACACTATCATACGCTCCAACATAGTCTTTGATGAAATGAAGTATCAGAGAAAGTGCGCCGAAAATACAGAGTAACGCACCGTATGTTCTTGAGGGAGTGTATGAAACAATCTTTGTAAACTTATCAAAAAACTTTGACATATGCTTACTAAAGCGGGTTAAGGACACTCTGTTAGCAGAACCGGTAACAGGCTGCACACAGAACTTTTTTCCACTCGTACCTTTGTCACTCGTGGTATATCCATTCAACATATCAATAAGCTTCAGTTTTGCCATTTTTGCACTCCTTTCCTATTATTTTGTCAATAAAAATTTACTTTTTATCTGTTTTCTTTCTTGTTTTCTTGATTTTTGGTTTTAGTGACTCTTCAATTTCCGGGTGTAATTCAAGCAGATCCGGACGTCGCTGTCTTGTTATTTCAACAGCCTTTTCAAGTCTCCAACGGTCTATCTTTGCATGGTCGCCCGAAAGAAGGATCTCAGGAACCTCACGATCAAGAAACACTCGTGGCTTAGTATATTGAGGATACTCAAGTATACCCGAAGCATGTGATTCGTTCTCATAGCACTCGGAATCAGAAAGAACGCCTTCCTTAAGTCTTGACACCGCATCAATAATTATGCAAGCGGGAAGCTCTCCGCCGGTGAGAACGTAATCACCTATAGATATGTCCTCATCAACAATTTCATCCAATACGCGCTGATCAACTCCTTCGTAGTGACCGCAAAGGAAGATGAGGTTATCGTATTCGGCAAGTTCACGCGCGATTGAGTGGTTAAAAATTCTCCCCTTCGGTGACATATAGATTACGCGAGTCTTGTGCCCCTCGGGAATTACAGACTTTACGTGAAGGTAGCAATCATATATAGGCTGACAGCTCATAACCATTCCCATTCCGCCACCATATGGTGTATCATCGGTCTTTCTGTGCTTATCTGTAGAGAAGTCTCTGATGTTGTGGCATTTTACCTCTATTATACCCGCGTTTTGCGCTCTGCCGATAATACTCTCACCGAGCGTACGCTCCACCATCTCGGGGAACAGAGTCATTACGTCAAATCTCATATCAATCGAAGAATCCGGGGATGGGGGTGATAAACATACCCTTCTCCTCATCTATCTCCTTTATAAATTCCTTGCCCGATGGGTAATATACGTCACCCGTGGGAGTTTCTATGGTGTAAAGAAGCCCGCGAGGAACATCACCGACTTCTTTGATTTTGCCATACTCGATGCCTGTATTTGCATCAATAACAGGAAGTCCGATCATATCTGCGAGGAGCATTTGTCCCTTACCGACGGGAATATCTTCGCGGTGAAGGTATATGACCGTATTCTTCATAGCAACTGCAACGTCTCTATCCTCGATTCCCTCAATAGACATAAGCACGAGCGCGCCTGCAGTTGATGCAGAAACTACCTTTTTCTCCTCATATCCGCCTTCCTTATCGGTGAGGAATATACGCTTCTGCTTTGCAAGCACCTTAGGACTGTCGCACCAAACTTCAATTTTTAATACGCCGCGTACTCCGTGCGGTCCAAGCACCTTTCCGCCTTCAAAATATGTCTTT
The DNA here is from genome assembly GCA_045634385.1 of Eubacteriales bacterium. Classification (GTDB taxonomy): domain Bacteria; phylum Bacillota; class Clostridia; order Oscillospirales; family CAG-272; genus UBA1740. Next base: position 43,001 of record JAZRAE010000114.1, read on the forward strand.
TTCATAATATTCATTGTATCATATTTTAAGGATAAAGTCAATAAAAATAGCGCAAATCTTATAGTCAATACAAACGCGTAAAATACCCCGACAGATTTATATCCTGCCGGGGTGAATTATATAATATTTTTAGTAGCATAAAGCCATAGCTCTGCGAGGACTCCGTGCATTGCTTCGGTAGGATGAACTCCATCCCAAAGCCAATACTGCATAGGATCTGTATCGCAGCCATTTACTTTGAGCGATTCAGTACAATCGGAAACAAGTTGTTCAAGACGCTCTTGAATCGGGATAAAAATTGCACCGTAATCCTCTGCAATATCTTTTACTATCCTCTGCTTACGGGCAAACACCTTCACAAAGACGTCATAATGCTCTTTGTAACGTCCGACAGGAAGCATAAATGGCTCAATGATTACGAGCTTAAGATTAGGATTTTGAGCTATAGCAGAATCCAGAAGATATCTGTAGGTTTCATCAAAATGCTTGAGATTTTCCTCCGCGCCCTCGGGATAATATCCGTCATACTCATAATTACCGTTGACGCCCAAGAGAATGCTTAATATATCGGGTTTTTCATCAAGCGTATCCGTATGCCAACGCTTAGCCATCCTGTCTACGCAGTCGCTGGATACACCTCTATTGATTACACAATATTTGCCGGGGTGCTTGCTCATAAGAGTAGAGGCGATGATATATGCGTAGCTATGTCCTATCTGATGATTGAGATCCCAACGAGTATCTAAATCCTTAAATCGATTGCCATCGGTTATTGAATCACCTTGAAAAAGAATGCGAATCATATCTACTCCCATTTTTGATAATCTAAAAAACAAAGCATTAAAAATATAATAAATGACAACTAAAGTAGCATTTTTATTAACATAAGGAAGCGATCCATCCGTTAAAATAAGATGAAATTGAAGTAAAAATGTATCAAGATCCAAGCACTACTTCAACACAACCTTTTTATTGAACTTTGATGTCTTGTTTATAAAATAAATTATATAACAAAAAATGCCTGCATTTGCAGGACACCGCATATATGCTCCTGAGTGGCATAAGTACGTACAGCGTCCTTGGTGCTACGCACTTTTACTCACCTTATGGTGAGTCGCCACGGAGCAATCTTCACTCGTTCGCTTGTAAACAAGCTTACAGACTCACTTCGTTTGATTATCAAGCGCTTTGTCTAGATCAAATGCGCATTGAAAACCGAATAAATTAGAGAAACGAAGAAGCTTTTGCGTTTTGCTTGCTTGAACTCAAGGATGTACAAGCCCTCGGTCTATTAGTATCAGTCAACTGAACACATTACTGTGCTTACATCTCTGACCTATCAAACTCGTAG